>JAXEBU010000065.1:0-12380 GCA_034093895.1 Candidatus Choladocola sp.
GCCACCGTCAGAAGCAGCATAAGTCCCTGCTTTTCTCTGCCTGATATTTTCTTAAAGCTGTCCTGGCCGAGGAGAAGCACAACGAACGTAAGAACAAGGCAGATAAATGCCAGTTTCGTAAACCGCGTATGCAGATGATTGCCAAAAAACGCCAGAAATCCGTATATTCCCACGGCGGCTCCGCAGATTTTCAGTTCCCGTTTTTTCATCCGGCACATTTCAGGCAGACAATCGGCCACGATAAATGCTGCCAGAAGCGCAATCATATAACACCAGCGATTGATAACGGAACTGAAACCGCTGAAAATAAAACCAAACAGCGGACAGGCCATGAATACCACCGCTATGGCAGAAAATATTTTCAGTTCTTTTCTCCCTTTCCGGAGAAAGAGAAACACGAGCGCAAGGAATGTAATTGGAATGAAACCAAGCTTCAGCCATTCTCCCGGTGAATTTTTCGTTGTCAGAAATGAGAGCAGGCAGCGAACCAGCCAGCCTTCCTGATAATAGAACAACGAAGGTGTCTTAATCACTGCCTCCCCGCTTCTTCCGGAACTTACATATAAACCGAAAGTGGTGACGAGAACAATACAGGACATGGCCACACCCAGCAGGTACGATCCGCAGATTTCCAGCGCTTTTCCCATAAAATTCCGGATTGTCTTCTTTTCCTTTTCCGTCTGACAGAAAAACCGCACAAGGAAATAAATCCCCATGGCAATTGTATTCATATAAATAAAATAGAAGTTTCCGAAGAGCGAAATCGCCACAAATACAGTACAGAGATACCACCTGTTGTTTCTGAGAATCTCCTCAATGGCGATGATCAGAAGCGGAAGCATAATCATCGCCACCATAAACATGGGATGCTTTATTCCGCCATAGAGCGTAAAACCACAGAAAACGTAAGCCACACTGGCCACAAAGGTCGGAAAATATCTCTTTTTAAAGTACAAAAAGAGTATGGAAGAAGTAATTCCAGTCAGATAAAGCCTCAGAAAGGTCAGAAGATTATACATAAGTTCCACATGCTCTTCTCCTGCCAGTGCGTACAGAAAATACAGCGGCTCCAGACTGTAGGTAATCTCAGATCCAAACCCAAGACTGAAATCATACATGGGAAGACTGAAGTTTCCGCTGAACAATCCCGCAAACAGTTCTCTGATATATCTCGCAAAATAAACTGCCCTGGGATAATACTGGGAGACTCCGTCTCCGTTCCAGATGAACGTCTTATTAAAACGGATAAAATTCAGAAACACCACAAAAAACAGAAATACAAAAACAACTGAATATATTACAAAGTAGGCTGCTGTCTTATGTTTCACTCTGCAGTAAAGACCATCGACCGCTTTTGAATAAATTCTTGAAAATATCATGCATCCGACAACCACACCGTATATCAGCAGCGCAGAGACAGTTCCAAGAAGAAGCACTCTGAGAGGGCTCTGGCCCACAATTCCCATATCCAGATAGCCGTCAATGTAATACAGACACGTCAGCATCGTCGCATATATGCCAAATACGGGCTCAATCGTATTACAGACAAGGCGGGCACCTTCAAAACGGAGCGTCAGATCGGAAAGCAGCTCTGAAAGTACGTAAACCAGATACGCCGGAAGAAATGATATCGTTACCCTGCACAGATCCTGAAGCGGAGTTCTGTACAGAAGAAGAGATACTGCCGTAACCGCTGCTGCCCCTGCTGCCATTTTCCACTGAAATCCCGGCTTTTTCTCCTCAAACCAAACGCCAAGCAGGAAATAGGCAAAGTACGGCACGGCCGGAACAGCCGGATGTGCAGATGACCCGAACAGCGCCGCTGCCAGCGCATAACTCTCCTTTTCTGTCCATAAAAGGGAACTGAAAAGACAGAGAAGCGCAACGATTATCATCTTTTTCCTTTTTCCGGCCAGCTTTGCAAACGTTGCATAAAACCCACGCACGGTAAGAAGCATAACAGCCATTGTAAAAAACACAGCCGATATGGAAGGAATGCTGACTACCGTAAGAATATCTGAAAAGCTGTACCGGGGAGTATACCCCATCTGAAGGACCTCCTGCCCGAAAGCCAGAAGGAAAAAATAAACGTAATAACGGCCTGCATCCTTCAGAAGCAGTTTTTTTCCATACTCCTCAGAATTCAGTCTTCTTGTTCTCCCGAAACAGTATCCGATTCTGAAAATAAATCCCGGCACAAACACGAAATACAGTGCCATATTGATTCTGTTAACCAGCGTAAGCTGATCTGTGTCTCCGACGAACAGCTGCATTGCCATATAGAGAAAAAAACAGCCAAACAGAAAGAAATTCATTTCCTGGTCACAGCGGTTCTGTCTGATCACGGTCTCTTTTTTCATTCCTGACTATATCCTTTCCAAATAAAAATTGCCATTTTCCCACAAAGCAAACAAATTCTTTAACTTCCCGTTTTTACTGGTATTCTACCAAAAACGAAAGATTTTGTACAGAAATTCCTGAAAATTAATCTGCAACGGCCCCAAGAACAAAAACTGTCAAGCCTGCCATCAGCTCCCCATCCCCTCACTCATGAGGGGCTTGACTGCTTTTGCGCGCCGAGCGTGGTCAGCTCTGCTGACATTTTCTCTGCACGCGAGTGCGCATCCCCGCGGAGCATTTTTATCGTATAAGGAAACAAAGTTTCCTATACGATAAAAAAGGGATACCGTCCGTACGGCATCCCTCAGTTTTCTATGATATTCCAAGTACTCTTGTGGCAATCTGAAAATAAATCATCAGAGACACCGCATCCACAATCGTGGTAATAAACGGACTTGCCATTACCGCCGGATCAAAACCGATCCGTTTTGCCAGAATCGGAAGGATACAGCCCACCATCTTAGCCACCAGAACTGTCACAATCATGGTCATGCAGACAATCAGGGCCACCTGCATCGCCACATGATCAAGCAGCATCAGCTTTACAAAATTTACAACTGCAAGCGTTGTACCACAGAGAAGCGCCACGCGGATTTCTTTCCAGAGAATCACAAAGATATCTTTAAATTCCACTTCTCCCAACGAAATACAGCGAATAATCGTAACAGAAGTCTGTCCGCCTGCATTACCGCCGGTATCCATAAACATCGGTATGTATGCCGTCAGTACACTGTAAGCAGCCAGCGCTTCTTCATAGCTCATAATAATTTTCCCGGTAAATGTTGCAGAAATCATCAGGAACAGAAGCCATGGAATTCGCTTTTTCCATGTTTCGAAAACGGTAGTTTTCATATAAGGCTTATCGGTAGGAGTAATAGCCGCCATCATTTCGATATCCTCTGTGGCCTCCTGCTCGATAATATCCATGACATCATCGACCGTGATAATGCCCACCAGCCTGTTCTCGCTGTCCACAACAGGCATCGCATCAAAATCGTATTTCTGGAACTGTCTGGCAACCTCTTCCTGGTCCATCAGTGTATTGATCGTGATGACGTTTTCTTCCATCAGGTCGCCGATTCTGGCTGATGTTCTGCTGAGCAGCAGCATTCTCAGAGAAATCGTACCTCTGATTTTCCGGTGCTGGTTCGTAACGTAACAAGTGTTAATCGTCTCTTTGTCAATTCCCACCCTGCGGATCCGCTCGATGGCCTGTTCCACCGTATACGTTTCCTTCAGATCAACAAATTCCACCGTCATAATACTTCCGGCAGAGTCCTCCGGATACTGAAGCAGGTGATTGATATCGCGCCTCGTCTCCGGTGTAGTCTGGGCCAGCAGCCGTTTCACCACATTTGCCGGCATCTCCTCCATCAGGTCAGCCGCATCGTCAGCGTACAGATTGTCAATGATTGTCGCAGCCTCGCGGTCAGTCAGAGAGGTAATAATGGTCTGCTCCACTTCGATAGGAAGAAAAGAAAACACGTCTGCTGCAATTGATTTTGGCAGCACACGGAATACTTTAATCAGTTCTGCTCCCGGGAGCTCGAGCTCCTCCAGCATGGCAGCGATATCCGCTTCGTTCATTTCCATGATTTCGCTGCGGATCTTCGCATACTGTTTATGCTCGATGTACTCCCGCATTGTCTCGATATCTAACATAACAAACCTCCTTATATGCAGTTTTTATGAAGGGCCCAGGCCCAGGAACATCAGATGCATTATGTATGCCGCTTTGTTTCATAAAAACCACCACCTTTCATTTGTAATGTCAGTTTCGCATCAGAGTGATGCGTCAGATCGATGCAGGAGCTGCTTTTTTACGGATCATCCCGATCATCCGGCAGGATACGTAACCGCAGATACTTCCCGTAACTGCTCCGCAGATTACGTCTGTGGGATAATGAATACCGATATACAGTCTGGAAAAACCCATCACCACCGCCAGAAGCAGCAAAATCCACCGCGCTTTGCCTTCTTTCTGCGTACAGCAGATGGCTACAGCAGCAGCAAAGGAACTGCCTGCGTGACCGGAGGGGAAAGAATAATCTGTGGCTTTTGCCGTCAGCAGCTGCAGCCCTTCCACCACCTCATAGGGACGTGTCCGGGCAAAC
This sequence comes from Candidatus Choladocola sp., assembly GCA_034093895.1. GTDB lineage: Bacteria > Bacillota > Clostridia > Lachnospirales > Lachnospiraceae > Choladousia. Next base: position 4,515 of record JAXEBU010000065.1, read on the forward strand.
AGATTCTTCAGAATCATATTGTTGATCAGCAGAGAAAAGACGAGTGCCAGAAGTCCCGATACTCCTGCCCATCTGGTTTTCCGGAAGCATAAAAGAATCAGTGATATCACAATCCAGATAAACCCCAGGCCGCCAAGCTTTGTGATCGTAACCATAACCGGAGTCAGCCACTCTGCTCTCAGGTTCTCCTGAATCCATAGAAGAATTGTCCCGTCAAGCGTCAGCAAAGATTCTATCATGTTCTGTCCTCCTGTAATCATATTTTTTATTTTAACGCATTACTATTGCTTTCGCAAGAAAAATCTGTTTGACATTTTTTCCAAAGCCTTCTATAATAAGCACAGCAAAAGAACCTTTTTTAACTGCATACTTTTTTAGAGTGAACAGAAGTTCATGAAGGGGTACACCACCACGGGTGTAGTTCTTTGTGAACTCTTTTTTTCGTTCTGTTTTGCTTCATAAGGTTCAGAAAGGAGGACTCATGATTATCATCAACGGAAAAGAAATGGCTCTTCAAAACACGATATCTGTTGAAGAATATCTGAAAAAAAGCAACTATCAAATCAACCGGGTGGTAGTAGAGCTGAACGAATCCATACTCCCGAAAGCAGATTATGGCACCACCTTCTTCCACGACGGAGACCGCGTGGAAATTCTGAGTTTTGTCGGAGGTGGCTGAAATGAACCGATTTACAGAAAAAGAAATATATCAGGCGCTGAACGAACGGCACTCCCCGGAAGTTCAGAAAACGCTCTCCGCAGGCAGAGTGGCAATTGCCGGTCTGGGCGGACTGGGATCCAATGTAGCTGTCGCACTGGCGCGCATCGGAGTGGGACACCTCCATCTGATTGATTTTGACCGGGTGGATCTGACCAATTTAAATCGACAGCAATATTTTACGGAACACGTGGGAATGTACAAAACAGATGCTCTAAAATCGCTCCTTCTGGATATCAACCCGTATCTGAACATCCGTACCGACTGTGTCCGTGTGACGGAAGAAAACCTTCCTGCGCTGTTCTGTGACGAAGATATCATCTGTGAAGCTTTTGACCGTCCGGAAGCAAAAGCAATGCTTGCAGAAGGAATTCTGACTCATTTTCCGGAAAAAAAGCTGGTTTCCGGTTCCGGAATGGCAGGATACAAAAGCAGCAATCTGATTCACACCCGACGCCTGTCGCAGAATTTTTATCTCTGCGGCGATGAAATCACAGAACCATCCTTCGCCGGTGGACTGATGGCTCCACGCGTTGCCATCTGCGCAGCCCATGAGGCCAATATGATTACAAGACTGATCCTGGGCGAAACTGCTCCGTAAATGCTGTTCTGCTCTGCCGGCAGCTGTTCCGGTCAGAAAATGTATCTGACCGGATTCACATTCCATATACTAAAGAAAGGATTTCATTATGAAAAAGACTGATGACAAATTTATCCTGGGAGGCCATGAATTCACCTCCCGTTTCATCCTCGGATCAGGGAAGTTTTCCCTTGATCTCGTAAAAGCTTGTGTGGAAAAAGCAGGGGCGCAGATTATCACTCTGGCGCTGCGCCGTGCAAACGAAGGAGGACTGGCAAATATTCTCGATTATATCCCCAACAATGTAACTCTCCTTCCCAATACTTCCGGTGCCCGCAATGCCGATGAGGCTGTCCGGATTGCCCGGCTTTCCAGAGAACTTGGCTGCGGTAATTTTGTAAAAATCGAGGTCATTCATGACTCAAAATATCTGCTTCCCGACAATTATGAAACCATTAAAGCTACGGAAATCCTGGCAAAGGAAGGGTTTGTTGTCATGCCTTATATGTATCCCGATCTGAACGCCGCCAGAGATCTGGTTAATGCAGGTGCTGCCTGCGTCATGCCTCTCGGTTCACCGATCGGATCAAACAAGGGACTGTGCACAAGAGAATTTATTCAGATTCTGATTGATGAAATTGATCTTCCGATTATCGTTGATGCCGGAATCGGCCGTCCCTCTCAGGCGTGTGAGGCCATGGAAATGGGTGCGGCAGCCGTTATGGCAAATACGGCTATCGCCACAGCCGGAGATGTGCAGATCATGGCAGAAGCATTTAAGAAAGCGATAGAAGCAGGAAGAAGTGCGTATCTGTCAGGTCTCGGGCGGACACTGGATAAAGGAGCAAGTGCTTCCTCACCGCTGACCGGATTTCTGCATGAATAGGAGGCAGCACAAATGGAAAACGGACATATTAATGAGAGTATTCTCAGTGAAGAAATCCTTGAGGATCAGAAAAAAAACAGAATTGACCACATGACTTATCTCCCCGGCATGGAAATACTGGAATCCGACGTGATGGAACAGGTAGTCTCTGCCATGGAGCATTACGATTACAGTCAGTATACGGAAAGTGATGTACGCCGTGCACTGACAAAGGACAACCGGTCTCCGGAAGACTTTGCTGCACTCCTTTCCCCTGCTGCACTTCCCCTTCTGGAGGAAATGGCCCAGGCGGCCCGTACGGAAACGCGAAAGCATTTCGGCAACAGCGTTTATATGTTTACACCGCTGTACATAGCCAATTACTGTGAGAATTACTGCATTTACTGCGGCTTCAACTGTCACAACAAAATTAACCGGGCAAAACTGAATCCGGAACAGATTGAAAAGGAAATGGAAGCCATCGCCAAAACGGGACTGCAGGAAATCCTGATTCTGACAGGAGAAAGCAGGGCAAAATCAGATGTCCGCTACATTGGCGAAGCATGCAGAATTGCCAGGAAATATTTCAAGGTGATCGGGCTGGAAATCTATCCCGTCAATTCTGATGAGTACGCATATCTCCATGAATGCGGTGCAGATTACGTCACCGTTTTTCAGGAAACGTACAATTCTGATAAATATGAAACACTCCATCTGGCCGGTCACAAAAGGATCTTCCCCTACCGTATCAATGCACAGGAACGTGCTCTGAAGGGAGGAATGCGCGGTGTCGGCTTTGGTGCACTGCTGGGACTGGATGATTTCCGGAAAGATGCTTTTGCCACAGGATACCATGCGTACCTGCTGCAGAGAAAGTATTCGCACGCCGAAATCGCCTTTTCCTGTCCGCGGCTTCGTCCGATTATCAACAATGACCGGATCAATCCCATGGACGTCCATGAACCCCAGCTACTGCAGGTAGTCTGTGCTTACCGCCTCTTCCTGCCTTTTGCCAGTATTACCGTTTCCACACGGGAATGTGCCCGTGTCCGGGATAATCTGGTCAACATTGCCGCAACCAAAATCTCCGCCGGTGTCAGCACCGGAATCGGAGAGCACTCTGATGATATTGAAGAAAAAGGAGACGACCAGTTTGAGATTTCAGACGGAAGATCTGTGGATGAAGTATACCGCTCTCTTCTGGCCCATGATCTGCAGCCGGTCATGAATGATTATGTCTACCTCTGAACCGAAAAACAGCTTATACCGCAGCATTATAGCAGTCAGCAACCGCCATCTCTGTTCCCGTCCTCTGACTGTTCAGACTGCCCGTGTCTGTGAATGCCATCCGTACGCCTTTCTTCTCCGGGAAAAAGATCTGACGGAACCGGCATACGCAAAGCTGGCCGCAGACATACTGGATATCTGCAGAAGCTACCGTGTACCGTGCATTCTGCACACTTACCCGGAAGCTGCAAGGATCCTGAAATGTGATTCCATCCATCTTCCCCTCGATCTGCTGCGGAAACAGTACTCAGATCTGGGAGATTTCACAGTCATCGGTACTTCTGTCCATTCTGTGGAAGAAGCACAGGAGGCGGAACGGTTGGGAGCAACCTACATCACGGCGGGGCATATCTACACCACAGACTGCAAAAAAGGACTTCCGCCAAGAGGCACCGATTTTCTCCGCTCAGTCTGCAGCAGGGTTTCCATTCCCGTTTTTGCCATCGGAGGAATCCATCCCGATCCGGTACAGATACGCGAAATCACAGACTGCGGAGCGTCAGGTGGATGTATGATGTCTGAAATGATGACGTTATAGGTAAAAAATGCCTTCCGGTTGACAAATTTATCCCCCATTTTTATAATAATTGTATGGGAAATTTCATAGATCAAAGAGGAAATGAGGGATAAGTTATGTTTTGTGCAAATTGTGGAAAAGAGTTGCGTGACGGCGTTCGATTCTGCGGATACTGTGGTTCTCCCGTTGATCCGCGTAATGCAAAACCATCAGGCTCCACCGGACGCAGCCGGAACTCAGTTCCCGTTCCCGGAGAACGCGCTCCGCTTGACGGGTGGGACTGGGATCCGGAAGACATTCCATCCGGAAGACAGCCTGCCGGCAGAAATCACAGCAAGAAAAAATCAGGAAAAGGACTGAAAATACTATTCATCGTCCTTGGAATTCTTGCAGTAATGCTTCTGGTCGGACTACTGCTTTTCTTCACAGTATTCCGGTCCGGTAAACCGGAGGATACCATTGCCAAACTGGAAAAGGCAATGAACACTGCAGATGAGCAGGCCATACTGGAATGCTTCGACCTTGGTGTCCTGAGTGATTATCAGAACCTGCTGGGCAGTCAGGATCTCGGATTTGCAAATTTCTTAAGCAGTTTCGGTGAAATGCCTGAATTTGATCTGGAGGTCATTGACGTGGAAAAAATATCCAGTGATCAGTGCAGTGTAACCGTACAGGCCACGATTACGTATTCCGGCACTTCAGAGACAGATACGGAAAAGATTACCATGGTTAAATCCGGAAGGAAATGGCTGATCAGTATGGATGAACTGTATTGAGCCATGGATTTCAGAACAGAAAACCCGCAGAGGCAGATTTTTTCAGTGATCTGTCGCTGCGGGTTTTCTGTGATGATGTTGGGGCAAAATCATTTTTTGAACCAGTATTATTTTACTTCATATTTTTCTTTCAGTACATTGATTTTTTCTTTGTACGCCTGATTCTGTTTCATCTGAAGAAGATTTCTTCGGATCGATTCTCTGACCTCATCGAAAGAAGCATACGTTTCCTCCGTCCGGCTTTCAACTCTGATCAGATGGTAGCCGAACTGCGTTTTTACCGGTCCGAGCACCTTACCGATCTCACCCAGAAAAGCTGCATCTTCAAACTCTTTTACCATCTGCCCTCTGCCAAATTCTCCCAGGTCTCCACCCTTCTGTCCCGACGGACAGGTGGAGTATTCCTGGGCAGCCACTTCGAAAGCTTTACTGCCGTCTGTGATCTCCTGCAGAATCTGACGGCACTTTTCTTCACTGTCCGTTAAAATGTGCTTTGCCCGAACCGTACCGCCCTTTGTATACTGCTGTTGGTTCTCATCATAAAAAGCTCTCACCTCTTCTTCAGAGACAGTGACATCTTTCAGCGCTTCCCGCATTCCCATCTGAGCCAGAATATCTCTTCTCGCATTCTTCAGAATCTTCTGAAACTCTTCCGTCTCATCCATTTTCTGTTCTTCCGCTTCTTTTGCGTACAGATACAGCGCAATAAGCTGATCCAGATAATACTGTCTTGCCTGCGGATTGGAGAGATACGCTCTCTGCTCCTTCGGAACATTCTGAAGGAATGCTTCAAACTCCGCCTCTGTGATTGACTCTCCGGCTATCACTGCCAAAATCCGGTTTTCCATTCTGTTTTCTCCTTTATTCGTCATAATGGTAACAGTATACCAGAGAACACGCTGCAAAACCAGCAATACTTTTGATCATCCGTTTTTTATCACGGAATCAGTAAAGATCTGCAATGATATCCACACATTTCCCGATTCCGATAACACCGCTGTCCAGTGCAATATGGTAGTTTTCCGCAACTCCCCTACAATCACACAGGATCCCTGTTCTTCATCCAATAACCTCCTTTCACTGACAACCATCTGTTTATTCTGTTTTAAGTGTTTTGTATGTGTAAATAATTACAATCAATGAAATAATAAATGTCAGCACATCTGATACCGGCATAGAGTAGAGAACTCCGTCAAGTCCAAAGAAAACCGGCAGCAGCAGAGCAAAGCCCACACCGAAAACCACCTCACGAACCATGGAAAGCATAGTAGATATCAATGCTTTTCCGAGAGACTGCAGATAAATAAATGTGGCTTTATTCACAGTAGCCAGAATCATCATGCAAAGATAGATCCGGAAACTTTTCACAGCAAATTCAGTGTAATATACACTCTCATTTGCTGCTCCAAAAATACCGATCAGCTGTCTCGGGAAAACTTCAACTATGATCAGTGCAACAGCTCCTACCGTGGCTTCTCCGATCAGCAGTTTCGTAAACAGATTTCCGACACGGTCTTTTCTCCCTGCTCCCACATTATACCCGACAATCGGAATACAGCCGGCCGCCATGCCGACAGCTATTGATATAACAATCTGGAAAAACTTCATTACAATGCCGACAACTGCCATCGGAATCTGTGCATATTCCGGCTGTGAAAAAATCTCATCTCTGGCACCGTATTTCTGAAGCATATTGTTGATCGCCGCCATTGCAGCTACAAGCGAAATCTGAGAAAGAAAACTGCAGATTCCGAGAGGAATATACTTTTTAGCCAGCCTGCCGTGCATCCGGAAACTGCTTTTTTCCAGACGGATCGCTTTCATGTGGCACAGATACCAGATCGCCAGAGCAGCTGTTAGAATCTGTCCGAGAATCGTGGCAACAGCCGCGCCCATCATTCCCCACTTGAATACAAAAATAAAAACCGGGTCCAGAATGATGTTTACTACAGCACCTGCAAGTGTGGAAGCCATCGCAAATTCAGGGCTTCCATCCGAACGGATAATGGGATTCATAGCCTGCCCGAACATATAGAAAGGTACACCAACCGTAATCCAGAAGAAATACTCCCTCGCATGATAAAAGGTCTCTTCGTTGACGGTTCCTCCAAACATCGTAAGGATCTGTTTCTGAAAAATCAGATAAACAGCCGTCAGTATCACACCGCAGATCACACAGAAAATCACTGCACTTCCGATACTTTTATGTGCATCTTCCTTCCGGTCCGCACCAAGACTGATACTGACAAAGGCGCAGCAGCCGTCCCCAATCATGACAGCAATGGCAAGCGTCACAACAGTCAGAGGAAATACAACCGTGTTTGCCGCATTTCCGTAAGAACCCAGATACGATGCATTTGCAATAAAAATCTGATCGACAATATTGTACAAAGCTGCAACCAGCAGCGAAATAATGCAGGGCACCGCATATTTTCTCATCAATGCCCCAATTGGCTCTGTTTCCAGAAAAGTATTTGATTTCTGATTCATTTCTACCTCCAGATTTCGCATTTTCTGCGTAATATTAAATAAATGAAAAAGAACAAAAGCAGGAAAGCCTGCCATCAGTTCCTCGTTCCCCTCACTCATGAGGGACTTGCCTGCTTTTGCGCGCCGAGCGTAGTCAGCTCTGCTGACACTTTCTCTGCACGCGAGTGCGCATCCCCGCGGAGCGTTTTTATCGTATAGGAACAAAGTTTCCTATACGATAAAAAGCGTGTAGCTTTCAACCGGATTTACGCAGTTAAGCTACACGCTGTGATGATATTATACATTTTTTTATTTCAAAAAGTCAAACATTTTTTATTATTCCAATTCAAAAGCGCCTGTATACAGCTGATAATACTGACCTTTCTGTGCCAGAAGATCCGGGAGTTTGACAGTTGAATATTAGAAAAAGTGTTCGCAGGCCGCATAAAACCTGCTTTTTTTGCGTCAACTTTTTTGTTTTATACTATTGCATTTTATTGCAATGTATGGTAAAATAAGGTATGGAGGGATTTTTATGCGAGTTACGACATCCAAATCAAAAAATTCAGAATCCTTTTATATTTCGAAAGGATACATTAACAACAAAGGGGTTAGTACTTCTGTGATTGTTCGTAAACTTGGAACACTCAAAGA
>JAXEBU010000066.1:0-19439 GCA_034093895.1 Candidatus Choladocola sp.
TCTTTATGCGCAGGAGGAAGCAAAAGATCGCCCAAGTTGATTTGGAGTTTTTTTGGAGTTTATTTTTCCTTTAGCGGTACGGAAACTACGAAAAACAAACATAAGTTCGAATTAAAACTATTTATACAGGCGTCATAGGCAGCGTATAATGCCATCTGCCGAGGAGTTTGAATAAATAGAAAAGCCTGTTTTACTGCAGGCTTTCTTTTTTTTCTTTTATGACAGCTTCTGTTTTTTCAATAATATCTATATTATCTGTAACGTCAAGCAGCGCAGACACAAGGAGAGGAATAGAGTCCGGAGAAAAATTACGGTTGTTGGTAATCTGGAGAACGGCATATTCCTCGGAAGTCATGGCAGCAGCAAAAGTCCGGCCGAAGTTTCTGCCAGTACGTGCCAGTGCGTCCGGTTTGATCAGTTGTTTTGACAACAGAGAATTAATCAGTAAATGGATATAACTTTTTTTCCAGGTCCGCTCAGGGGTCAGATTTACGATTTCTGATGCTGTAAGTGGTCTGTCGGTATTCCAAAGTAAATCCATGATTTCTTTTTCGGATTTCGTAAGTGTCAATGAGTCCAAAATGTAACCCCCCTTTTGTATGTTATACGGTGTATGATAGAGTATCCGATGTGAAATGTCAATATCTCAGGTGATTTTTTAGTCATTTTTAGACAAAAAATTGTCATTTTCAGTAATATAAAACATTAATAAAAAACATGGAATTTATTAAGAAAAAACATAGGGTTAGAAATTATAGACAAAAAAATAGTAATTTTTTTGGGATTTGGATGCGGTTTTCCGATGGGTTTTCGTAGCGGGAATACCGGATGAAAAAATGGATTCAGAACAGGAGAATTATCCGGCAGTATCCGGATAATCCATTGTCTGATGCTGGCAGGATTCAGGGGGAAAACAGGTGGTGAATTTACGTGTACCTTACATTTTCTTTACATTTCCTTTGCAATCGATGGATGTTTGTGATATGCTATATATTGACAGGATTTGCGGATTGCGCAAAGAATGATAAAACTGCATACAGAATTATCCTGGATGGATACTGACAAACTTGATTTTATGTAAGGAGGAAAAGGGAGCATCTTGCTTTCCTGAAAGTTACTTATGGGAATTAGCAGTATTATTTCATTGCTGGGTGGGCTCGGCGCTTTTCTGTTCGGTATGAAATACATGGGAGAAGGGCTTGAGCTGGCGGCAGGTCCTAAGATGAAGGATCTTCTGGAAAAGCTGACCAGAAACCGTATTATGGGATTTCTGCTCGGTACTTTGGTTACTGTTGTTATTCAGTCATCTTCGGCAACCACTGTCATGGTTATGGGCTTTATCAATGCGGAAATTATGGATCTGGCCCAGGCGACGGGAGTTATTTTCGGTGCCAATATCGGTACCACCATTACGAGTGTGCTGATTGCGCTGGATGTTTCCGGAATTGCTCCGATCTGTATCTGTCTCGGTGCGGTGATGCTTCTGTATGCTAAGAAGAAGAGAAACCGTTACATCGGCCAGGTTATTCTTGGATTCGGTATTCTTTTCCAGGGCCTGCATACCATGAGCAGTGCCATGTCACCTCTGAAGGATTCAGCACTGTTCCAGGATTTTATCATGAATGCGAAGAACCCGCTTCTGGGATTTGCAGTCGGTGTTGTCCTCTGTGCAGTCATTCAGAGTTCTTCTGCGGCTGTCGGTGTACTGCAGGCACTGGCTATGCAGGGATTAATGCCTCTTTACTTTGCAGCGTTTGTGATCTGCGGTATCAATGTAGGTTCCTCCACGCCGCCGCTGCTTTCCGCATTAAATGCGAAAAACAATGCAAAACGTGCAGCCTGTATCTACCTTATATTTAATATAGTCGGTGCATTGATTTTTATGCCTCTTACAATTCTGACTCCGCTGACTTCGGTGATCGAATCACTGATTCCAAGTTCTGCGTTCCAGATTTCCGTGTACCACATCCTGTTTAAGGTGATCACCGGTCTGATTCTTCTGCCGATGGTAAATCTTGTAGTAAAGTGGACCTATCGGATTATCCCGAAGCAGGCACACGAGAGTGCATTCCGTCTGGAATACATTGATCCGAACATGGTAGGTTCTCCGGCAGTTATTGCTCTGCAGGTTGGCAAGGAAGTGGAGCGTATGTCTGATATCGTGAAGGTGAACCTGAACGCTTCGGCAGAAGGGCTGATTAACAATGATTTGTCAAAGGCAAACAGCATCCGGGAAAATGAGCAGGTAGTTGATTTCCTGGCATCGGAGATTACGGCGTATCTGACAAAGGTGAACTCCCTGGAACTCCCGCCTTCCGTATCGCAGTATATGGGATGTGCGTTCCATGTGATCAATGACCTGGAACAGATCGGAGACCATACGGTTAAGATTCTGATGCAGACAGAAAAATGTGTGGAAGGCGGTATGACTTACTCGGAGGCTGCCAAGAATGAACTGCGGGAAATCTACCTTCAGGATCTGGAACTGCTGGATGCAACCATGAAACTGTTCCACGACAGAAATCTTACTCCGGAAGAGTGGCTTGCGATTAAGAAACGGGAACGTAAGATCATGAAGAAGGTGGCGAAGGCCCAGACGAACCATATGGAACGTCTCAGAAGAGAAGAGTGTACCTTTGAACAGGGGCTTACCTTTGTAGAGGCACTCAACAGTTTCCTTCGTATTGTAAATCATGCGGTCAATATCGGAGAGGCCAGCGGAAATGAAGCTCTGAACGCATTTACGCAGAAAGAGTGATACGGACGGATATTGAATGAAACACAGATGAGAGAATATCTTATATAAAGTAAGAAAGACAGGTCTGAAACAGAAGTACTGCCGAAGACCTGTCTTTTATCATGCTTTCAGGATGTTTCTATTGTTGTGAATGTGTTTTATTTCTGAAATGCTTCTACTTCTTCCAGGGACGGAATACTCGGTGCGGCACCTTCGCGGCTGACAGTGATGGCACTTGCACGGGTAGCTTTCTCCATTGCTGCGGCAGGAGTATCGCCTGCTGCAAGACATGCCAGCAGGAAACCGCAGAAGGTATCGCCTGCTGCTGTGGTATCTACGGCCTTTACTTTATAGGACGGCTGGAAAATACTGCCGTTTTCATCCTGATAGTAAGCACCTTTGTCACCCAGGGTCAGGACAATGGTGGCGTTCGGGTATTTGGCCTGCAGTTTTTCCAGAATCTCGTGCTCTTCTGTGGAAGCTGCATCCGAGAGAAGCTGTCCTTCCGTTTCGTTGACAATCAGCCAGGAGGCTTTTTCCAGCGGGTAGGAATACAGTGCTTCATTGACAGGAGACGGATTCAGTGCGATTTTCATTCCCTTTTCCCAGGCGCGTTCCATGATATACGGGATGCTGGATATTTCGTTCTGCAGAAGGAGGATATCTCCTGATTCAAAATGAGACAGAACCTGATCTGCATATTCCGGTGTAACCTGTCCGTTGGAACCCGGGCAGACAATGATGCGGTTCTGACCGTGTTCATTGATCTCGATGATAGCGTGTCCGCTGGCACAGTCGAGAGACTGGAGATAATCCATATGTACACCTGCCTCTTTGAGCATATCAGTAAGAATCTTACCATCCGTTCCGACTGCTCCTGCGTGGTAGACGTTGGCACCGGCTCTTGCAAGGGCAACAGACTGATTCAGTCCTTTGCCGCCGCAGAACGTATTGAAATCGAGAGAGAGAATGGTCTCTCCGGGCTGAACAAAATTCTTTACGTTATAGACCTTGTCTATGTTCAGTGACCCAAAATTCAGTATTTTCATATGACTTTTTTCCTCCTTAATACATGTACATATTTTGTGAATATTCCGATACAAAAAACAAAACCTTTAAATATTATAGAAATTTGTTTCCTTTTTGTCAATCGATGCACCATATTTTGTGAAGAATTCTTTGATTCTGCCCTTGATTTTTCGCAAAGCCGGGACTAAAATATCACAGGACATTCTGGAATGAAACGGAGGAAAAGAAAATGACAGATACAAAAGAAATACATAAAGCATCGCACATAAAGAAAGTGGCTGCTGTTCTTCTGCTTGTCTTCAGCATGTGGATGGCAGCGGTACCTGTGATGGCGGAAGAGAGTATTCTTCCCGATGGCAAGGCTGTGTACAATATCCTTCTCATCGGTTCGGACCACAGAGACGACAGCTGGAACGGAAACTCGGATGTTATGATTCTTGCGACGCTGAATTCTGAGACCGGAAAACTGGTGCTTACTTCTTTTATGAGAGATCTTTACGCTGAGATACCGGGATACGGAACCCATAAGCTGAATTATGCCTATGCTGCGGGCGGTGCCGGGACGCTGGTGGAAACACTGGAGGATAATTACGATCTGGACATTGACAGCTATGCAGTTGTTGATTTTGATTCCATGGCGGATATTGTGGATACGGTAGGCGGAGTGGATATGACGATCAGTGACGCCGAATGTGAGGTGCTGAACGGTTATCTGAACAGTATGAATGCACAGGAAGATTATCTGCCGGGCGGCGGCTCTTACCACCTGAATGGAAATCAGGCGGTGGCTTACATGCGGATCCGGTATGTGGGAAACAATGATTATCAGAGAACGCAGCGTCAGAGAGACGTTATGAAGGAAATTTTTTCCGGAATGCAGAACTTAAGCGCTTCAGATCTGACTGCCCTGGCTGAGACACTTCTGACGAAAATTGATCATAATGTAGGTCCGCTGCAGATGGTAAAACTGATATCATCCGTGAAAGATCTGGTCGGTTATGAGCTGGTGGAGAACAGAATTCCGTATGATGATCTGTATTATTCTCAAAATGAGATGCTGGTACCGGATTTTGAACAGACCATCGCTCGTCTTCACCAGACTCTGTACGAATAAATGGTGTTTTATACTGACATTTGAATATTAGTACTTGCATTTTACATCCATCAGTGGTAAAATTTTATAAAATTTTAAGAAAATTATAATTATTTAACCGTTTTCCTGCGAAGCGGTGATACGGTTATGAACAGAGAGAGAAGCGGATGGAAATATCCGTTTAGAGACGACGGAGTCGATTGCGGTTAGTTGCCGGTACTCGTTGTACCGGCATTTTTATAGCAGAAAAACCTTATCGAGCTAAAGCGTGAAAGCCACAGGGACATGGCAGAAAGGAAAACTGCATTTTCTCCGGGATCGGTTCCGGGGGAGATAAGACAGATTATTGACAGGGAGAAATCGAATGGATGCTGCACTGACCCGGGAAGAAATTCTGGACAGACTTCTGAAAAGCTATGAATCATATTTTGATATTGAAAAATACGACAGTGAAAGGGAGGATGGCCTTCCGCTGAAAGCCCACTGCCGTTTCTACGTCCATTCCGAGAAGTATGTGCTGCTGAAAAAAGCAAAACTCTGGGAAGCGGACAGCAACGAATACGTTTATATTTTTTCTGTGCCCGAGCTTACGAAAGAAATCTTTGAGGAATGCAAAGATTATGCGTACAGAGAAGGCATGAAACTGATTGATCCGAAACCGGGTCATATGTACAGTTACATTACAGCAGTATTTATCTGCGACCGATGCACTGCGGATGCCAAAAAAGCAGTCCGAAGATGCAGGATTTACAAAAGTTTTCATTTTTCGTGGTATGGATGGATGAATGTCCATACGGCAGCTCTGGTTCGCGAGGGAGCGGATGTGTTCACCAACCGGATGGGACGCGGCAATGCGAAATTTATGAAAAAAATACTAAATTCATGAGAGAGAAAAAGGAGGAAACAAACACATGAACGCGGTAGTAATTTTGCTCGTGGGTGTGGCTGTTCTGATTGCAGGCTACGTTTTCTACGGAAAATGGCTGGCAGAACAGTGGGGAGTAGATCCGAAAAAAACAACACCTGCACATGAACTTGAAGACGGAAATGACTACGTTCCCGCGAAGGCACCTGTGCTGATGGGACACCATTTCTCATCCATCGCAGGCGCAGGCCCGATTAACGGACCGATTCAGGCAGCAGTATTCGGATGGGTTCCGGTAATGCTGTGGGTACTGATCGGTGGAATTTTCTTCGGAGCAGTTCACGATTTCGGTGCACTGTTTGCATCTGTACGAAATAAAGGTCAGTCAATCGGTGAGGTTATTGCAACCAGTATCGGTACACGTGCAAAGAAACTGTTTATTATCTTCTCCTATCTGACACTGATCCTCGTTGTGGCAGCATTCGCTTCTATCGTTGCAGGTACGTTTACTGCAAAATATGCGCCGACAGGTACGGTAGCAGGTGAAGACGGAGAATATATGCTGGCAGCATTTGACGGAGAAACGTCAAAGGGAACAGCAAAGGTTACGATTCAGGACGGAGAAGCTTCCTATGCAGTAGTTGTAGGAAACGAGCCGATTGATAAGGAACTGGAAGTAAAAGAAGCTCAGACAGTGGAACAGGACGGCAAGAAAGTTGTTGTTCCGGTGGAAGATTCCAAGCTGACAATTACTCCGGAAAATGCAACAGGTGTGCTGAACCAGGCAGCCAGCAAGGATAATGCTACAACAGCAATGATTTCTGTTCTGTTTATTCTGATTGCCATTGTATTCGGCGTTGTTGTATACAGAAGAAATGCCTCTCTTGCAGTATCTACCGTAATCGGTGTGGCTGCGATTGTCGCATGTATGGTACTTGGTATCAACTGGCATCCGCTTTATCTGAGCAGTTCCAAGTGGATGATTATCGTAGGTATTTATATTGCAGTTGCTTCCGTAACTCCTGTATGGATTCTGCTGCAGCCGCGTGACTACCTCAGCTCTTTCCTGCTTTACGGCATGATGATCGTAGCTGTTGTCGGTATCGTGGGTGCTCATCCGGATCTCGAAATCCCTGCTTTCACAGGATTTGTGGATTCCGCAGAGCACGGTGCAGGTACATCTCTGGGAAGCATGTTCCCGGCACTGTTCGTTACCATTGCCTGTGGTGCTATTTCCGGTTTCCACTCTCTCGTTGGTTCCGGTACAACTGCAAAACAGCTGGACAGAGAATCCGACGCAAGACCGATCGCATACGGCGGTATGCTGATCGAGTGTGCACTGGCACTGATTTCTCTGTGTGCAGTCGGATATATCTGGAAAGAATACGTTCCGGGCGGAGTTACAGCACCGACTACTGTATTTGCAACAGGTATCTCCCGCATGTGTGCAAAGATTCCGTTCCTTGCAGGCGCAGAGGGCGTAATCCGTTCCATGCTTGTACTGGCAGTATCTGCTTTCTGTCTGACCTCTCTGGATACAGCAACACGTCTTGCACGTTACATGTTCCAGGAATTCTGGCTTGAGCCGGGACAGACATATAAAGATGTTACAGGCATCAAAAAGACACTGACCAATCCGTACGTGGCAACAATCATCACAGTTGTACTTGGCGTAGCTCTGGGTATGAAGGGTTACGACAAGATCTGGCCGCTCTTCGGTGCAGCAAACCAGCTGCTGGCAGCACTGGGACTTCTGGCTGTAGCTGCATGGCTTGGCAAGATGGGCAGAAACAACAAGATGTTCCTGTTCCCGATGGCATTTATGCTCGTTGTTACGATCGTATCCCTGTGCCAGACCATCATGGCCAACGTGAAGAAGGCAACAGCAGGTGTGGATGCAATGTGGAGCTGGACACGTTCCGGTATTGCAGTTCTTCTCGTAGTGCTTGCGGTAGTTCTTGCTATTGAAGGCGTACAGACGCTGACAAAAAGAGCAAAACAGAAATAAAACTACATATTAAACAGGTAAATTGTACCGTCACTGTGATTTCTGTCCGGTGGCGGTGCTTTTTCTGTCTTGCAGATGAATCCAGTTTAGAGTATATTAGAAAGCAGTAAAAATGATGGAAATGAGGAGACAGCCCTATGACAAAACCGGAATTTCTGGAAACTTTAGGCAGAGCGCTTCGCAGAAGCCTTTCAGAACAGGAAGTGGCGGACAATCTGCATTACTACGAAAATTATATCGATCAGCAGATCCGAAGCGGTAAAAGTGAATCACAGGTGTTTGAAGAGCTGGGAGATCCCCGGCTGATTGCAATGACAATTCTTCAGGTGGATGAGCAGAGGGAAGAAGCCGGAGAAGCATCGTATACTTCCGGCAGAACTGTTTATACTGAGGAAAACGGAACGTTTCATCAGGACGGATTTGAACAGGAACAGGGACGGGAACGGGATTCCCGCGGACATGTGAAGGTACATTCCTTTCAGATGAGAGGGTGGCTCGTTCTGCTTCTGCTTCTTCTGATTGTAATTCTGGTTCTCGGAACGGTGTTTGCGGTTCTCTGGAGACTGCTTCCGATTCTTCTGATTATTGCGCTGGTCCTCTGGATTTACCGGCGGTTCTTTTCATAAAAGAAGAAATTCCGGTGGGACGGGGATCCGGCAGTAAAACTGCATGTTGCGAAATAAGACGAAAAATGCTATACTTGAGCGTATTAGGTCAGGGCAGCCTTGGAAGGCGCAAAACAGGAGGTTGATACAGTATGAAGAAGATTGAGGAATATGTGAGAAGCATTCCGGATTTTCCGGAACCGGGGATTATTTTCAGAGACGTGACAAGTATTCTGCAGGATGCAGACGGTCTGCAGCTTTCCATCGATCTGATGCAGAAAAAGCTGGACGGACTTGATTTTGATGTGATCGTGGGAACAGAGTCCCGCGGATTTATTTTCGGGGTTCCGATTGCATATAACCTGCATAAACCTTTTGTGCCGGTCAGAAAAAAAGGAAAGCTGCCGTGCGAGACCGTTTCCAGAGAGTACGAACTGGAATATGGAACAGCAGCCATTGAAATGCACAAAGATGCGATCAAACCGGGACAGAAAGTGGTTGTGATTGATGATCTGATTGCTACAGGCGGAACAATTGAAGCTGCAGTGAAGCTGATCGAGGAGCTTGGCGGTGAAGTGGTGAAAATTGTTTTCCTGATGGAGCTTGCCGGACTGAAGGGCCGCGAGAGACTTGCAGATTATGATGTGGAGTCTGTGATTTGTTACGAAGGAAAATAGATAATTGACGAAGATGGTGGTGCCAGATGTCGACAGATACAAAAACGAAGCAGGAAAAAATCGAAGAAATTAAAAAAGCGGATGCCAATGTAAAGGCAATGGATGATTTTACGAGCCCGGACATTCTCTATCAGGAACTGATTACAAGTGTGAAGAAATATCATCCTTCCGATGATATTTCCATGATTGAGAAAGCTTACCGGATTGCCTATGAGGCGCATAAGGATCAGAAAAGAAAGTCGGGAGAGCCGTATATCATTCATCCATTGTGTGTTGGTATTATTCTTGCTGATCTGGAACTGGACAAGGAGACGATTGTTGCAGGTCTGCTGCATGATGTGGTGGAGGACACTGTCATGACTTCCGAAGAACTCCGGGAAGAATTCGGAGCGGAGGTGGAGCTTCTGGTGGACGGTGTTACAAAGCTGGGCCAGCTCTCTTATTCTGCTGATAAAGTGGAGGTTCAGGCCGAAAATCTGCGCAAGATGTTTCTTGCCATGGCAAAGGATATCCGCGTGATCCTGATCAAACTGGCCGACCGCCTTCACAATATGCGTACACTGAAGTACATGAAGCCGGAAAAACAGAAAGAGAAGGCACGTGAGACGATGGATATTTATGCTCCCATCGCCCACCGCCTCGGTATTTCCAAAATCAAGGTGGAGCTGGATGATCTTTCACTGAAATATCTTGAGCCGGAAGTGTACTATGACCTGGTGGAAAAAATAGCTCTGAAAAAGGATGCCAGACAGGCCTTTGTCGATGAAATTGTGGCTGAGGTGAGCCGGCATATTGAAGCTGCGGGAATCAGGGCCCAGGTCGACGGACGTATCAAGCATTTTTTCAGTATTTACAAGAAAATGGTGAATCAGCAGAAGACGCTGGATCAGATTTATGACCTGTTTGCCGTTCGTATCATTGTAGATACGGTAAAAGACTGTTATGCGGCGCTTGGTGTGATTCATGAGATGTATAAACCGATTCCGGGACGTTTTAAAGATTATATTGCCATGCCGAAACAGAATATGTATCAGTCTCTGCATACGACACTGATCGGGCCCAACGGCACACCTTTTGAAATACAGATCCGTACTTTTGAGATGCACCGTACTGCCGAATACGGTATTGCGGCCCACTGGAAATACAAAGAGGCGGCTGACGGCAAAAAGGGCAATACGAAAAACGAAGAAGAAAAGCTCAGCTGGCTGCGTCAGGTTCTTGACTGGCAGATGTCGGATAACAGAGAGTTCATGAGCCTTCTGAAGAGTGATTTCGATCTCTTCTCCGAGAGTGTATACTGCTTTACTCCGTCCGGAGATGTAAAGAATCTTCCCAATGGATCGACCCCCATCGATTTTGCTTACAGCATTCACAGTGCAGTGGGAAACCGGATGATCGGAGCGCGGGTGAACGGCAAACTGGTAACCATCGATTACGTGATTCAGAACGGTGACCGGATTGAGATTATTACCTCACAGAATTCACGGGGCCCCAGCCGGGACTGGCTCAAAATCGTAAAAAGCTCACAGGCAAAGAACAAGATCAATCAGTGGTTCAAGCAGGAGCTGAAGGAAGACAATATCGTGAAAGGCAAGGAGATGCTGGCATCTTACTGCCGTGCGAAGGGGATTGTACAGTCTGACATACTGAGACCGGAATATCAGGAGAGGGTGCTTCAGAAGTATGGTTTCCGCGACTGGGATTCTGTTCTGGCGGCACTGGGCCATGGAGGCCTGAAAGAGGGCCAGGTGATCAACAAGCTGGTGGAAGGGTATGAACAGGCTCACAAGAAAGATGTGACAGATGAGCAGATCATCGAGGCAGTACAGAATGCAAAGGATACGGCTCCTGTCCGTGTGAAAAAGTCCAAAGGCGGCATTACGGTACAGGGCATCAATGATGTCAGCGTTCGCTTTGCAAAATGCTGCAGCCCCATTCCGGGAGATGAGATTGTCGGTTTTGTCACGCGGGGACGCGGTGTTACCGTACACCGGACCGACTGTATCAATATCCTGAACCTGCCGGAGGAGGAGCGTGCGCGCCTGATCGATGCGGAATGGCAGGGCAGCGGTGAGGCTGACCGGGGACTGTATCTTGCTGAGATTATTATATACTGCAATAACCGTACCGGTCTGCTGGTGGATATCACAAAAATATTTACCGAACATAAAATAGATGTGAACTCCGTAAATTCCCGTACCAGCAAACAGGGAATTGCAACGATTGCCATGGCTTTTGAAGTACCTGACAAAGGAACACTGAATTATCTGATTGATAAAATACGCCAGGTGGAGAGCGTGATTGATATTGAACGGACAACGGGCTGATGTGATTTTTCGGTCATTCCCGGTTGTATACTGCAGAAAAATCAGTGCGGGAGGTAACGATGAAAACTTTACAGATTGATACGCTTGTACTTGGCATGATGGCAACCAATTGCTATCTTGCCCGAAATAAGGAGACGGGTGCAGCGTTTATTGTGGACCCGGGTGCAGCTGCGGACCGGATCATCCGGAAAATTGATGAGCGGAATGCAAAACCGGAAGCCATACTGCTGACACACGGACACTTTGATCATATCGGAGCGGCAGAAGAACTCAGAAACAGATACAGTATTCCCATATGCGTGCTTTCTGACGAAAAAGATATTATGGAAGATACGGGAAAGAATCTTTCCAGAATGTGCGGCACTGGTTTTACAGTGACACCGGACCGCGTTTTCTGTGACGGGGAGACTGTGGAGCTGGCTGGTGTATCTGTTCAGGTACTGCACACACCGGGCCATACATCAGGAGGGGCCTGCTACTATGTGGAACAGGAAAACGTGCTGTTTTCCGGAGACACCCTGTTTTGCTGCAGCGTGGGAAGAACTGATTTTCCAACCGGAAGTATGGGTCAGCTGCATGATTCCCTCCACAGGAAACTGTTTGTGCTGCCGGATCAGACGCTGGTACTGCCGGGCCATGAGCAGTCAACGGAAATCGGCTATGAGAAACAGTACAATCCTTACTAGAAGAAGAAACTTATGATTACAGTACAGTTAAACCAACAGAATTTTGAATATGATGTGCATTCACTGGTGAAGGCATTCTATCCGGAGCAGAACGTTCATATCTGTTATGCGGATCTGCCGGAACAGGAAGCCGGTTCAGAAAACAATACCAGAATACACAGGCAGGGAAAAACACCGGAGGAGGGGACCGAAGCGTCGCTGAGACTGGTGATTTCTTTCGTCACAGAGGAAAATCTGATCCGGATTCAGTTCCTGGAGGATCACGAGGAGGTTCTCGCGGGAGAAACAGAAGTGGCCGGGGATCTGGACAGAAAAGAAGTCAAAAATGAATTGAAGCGTCTGCTTTACCGTCTTCTGTTGAAATATACGAATCAGACACTGCCCTGGGGGACGCTGACCGGAATCCGTCCGACAAAAATTCCCATGAGTCTGCTGGAACAGGGCTGGAAAAATTCCGATATTGCCCGCTATATGCGTGAAACGTATTACACCAGCAATGAGAAGACAGCGCTGGCTGTCATGATTGCAAATAAAGAACGCCATATACTGAAGGATATCAACTATGAAAACGGATACAGCCTGTATGTGGGAATTCCTTTCTGTCCCAGCATCTGCCTGTACTGTTCCTTTAGCTCCAGTCCCCTTCATCTCTGGAAGGACAGGGTGGATCTTTATCTTGATGCACTGTGCAGGGAAATCGATTACGTTTCGGATGCATTCGCAGATAAGGAACTGAATACCGTTTATATCGGCGGCGGAACGCCGACAACGCTTGAGCCGTATCAGCTGGAACGGCTTCTGTCGAAGCTGGAGGAACGATTCTGCTACGACAGGCTCAGAGAGTTTACGGTGGAGGCCGGACGACCCGACAGCATAACCAGGGAAAAACTGGAGGTGCTGAAAGCACACGGAATTACCCGGATTTCCATCAACCCGCAGACGATGAATCAGAAGACACTGGATCTGATCGGAAGACGTCATACAGTGGAGGAGACAATAAAAGCCTTCGAGCTGGCACGGGAACTGGGCTTTGACAATATCAATATGGATCTGATAGTGGGTCTTCCGGGGGAAGAAAAGGAGGATGTGGAGCGGACCATGCAGTCACTGCGCAGCCTTGACCCGGACAGTATCACGGTGCATTCTCTCGCTGTGAAGCGTGCGGCACGTCTCAGGCTGTTTAAGGAAGAACACAAAGAGATGACAATGACGAACAACCGTGAGATCATGGATATGACAGCGTCATACGCCGCGGAAGCGGGACTTTTCCCGTATTATCTGTACCGTCAGAAAAATATGGCGGGAAACTTTGAAAATGTTGGTTACGCCAGAGAAGGAAAAGAGGGTATTTACAATATTCTGATTATGGAGGAGGTACAGAGCATTCTGGCGCTGGGCGCCGGCGCTTCCACGAAAATGGTCTGGGCCAGTGACCGGATTGAGCGTATCGAAAATGTAAAAGATATTAAAAATTACATAGAACGGATCGATGAAATGATAGAGAGAAAGAGGTCTGGAATTTATGGAAACGACCGGTCATGAATATAAGAAAAAATATCCGATTATCCGCCCCAGCGTAATGAAAGAACTGTCCCACGGAATTGCCGTGAGTAATCTGGCCTGCCGCATCGGCAGGGAGATGAAATTTTCAGAAGAGGAATGCCATGAACTGGCAGTTGCCGGTTTTCTGCACGATATCGGCAAGCTGGAGCTGGCAAAATACGTTCGGGGCCACGAGGAGGAGACGCTGATCATTGAAGAGATGAAATACGTCAGGCTTCATTCGAGGCTGGGAGCGGCGATACTTCAGAAAAAAGGGTATTCTCAGAAAATTGTAGATATGGTAAAATTCCACCATGAGAATTGCGACGGGTCCGGTTACCCCATGAATCTGGTGCGGGAGGATATCCCCATCGGGGCCAGAATTATCAGAGTCAGCGACGTGTTTGCCGCACTGACGGCGGATCGCCCATACCGGAAAGCATTTGATGTGGATACGGCCATGGAACTGATGATTGAAGAATCGAAGGATTATGACATACAGGTGTTTCTGGCGTTCATGAATGTGGTTCATGAAGGGAATCTGGAAAAGATTCTTGATACAGAGGAGCTGGAAACGACATTGACACAGTATATCAGGGAGGTAGAAAAATGATTACACAGGCACCAAGAGGTGTGCAGGACTGGTACGGGGAGGAAATGCGCAAAAGGGCAATTGTGGAAAAGACAGCCCGTGAGATTGCAAAAACGTATCATATGAGTGAAATTATCACGCCTATGTTTGAGCATACGGTACTGTTCCAGCGCGGTGTGGGAGAGACAACAGACGTGGTGCAGAAGGAAATGTATACGTTTGAGGATAAGGGCGGACGCAGCATTACACTGAAGCCGGAAGGAACAGCCGGTGTCATGAGAGCGTATCTGGAGCACAACATGTACGCGCAGCCTGCACCGACGAAGCTCTATTATGTGACACAGGCATTCCGCTATGAGAAGCCACAGAGCGGACGCCTCAGGCAGCACCATCAGTTCGGCGTGGAATTTGTCGGTTCGAAAAGTCCGCTGGCAGAAGTGGAGCTGATTACCCTGATTACAGAGCTGATCGGAAAACTGGGACTGAAGGATGCAAAGCTTCATATTAACAGTATTGGCTGCAAAAACTGCCGCAAAACGTATAACGATGCACTTCTTGCTTATCTGAAACAGCATGAAGAGGGACTCTGCCCCACCTGCCGTGAGCGTATGCAGAAAAATCCGCTGCGCGTCATTGACTGCAAAGTAGACACCTGCAAGAAGATTATTGAAGATGCACCGCGTACCATCGATTATCTGGATGATGAATGCAGAGAGCATTTTGAAGAGCTGAAATCACTGCTGGATGAAATGGGAATTGAGTATACAGTAGATACCGGTATTGTGCGCGGTCTCGATTATTATACGAAGACCGTTTTTGAATTTGTCAATTCAGACGGCTTTACATTGTGCGGCGGCGGCCGTTACGACGGGCTGATCCACGAAATCGATGAAAAGCAGGACATTCCTTCTGTCGGATTCGGTATGGGAATTGAGCGTATTCTGTATTTTATGGAGCGGGAAAACGTATCCTTTGAGCCGGAGGATCCGGTGGAGCTTTATGTGGGAATCCTCGGAAAAGAAGCGAGAGGAAGGGCTTACCGCCTCGTTGACGATCTCAGAAAACAGGGTATCATTGTGGAAACGGATTATATGGACCGGAGTGCGAAGGCGCAGATGAAGTATGCCAACAAACTGGGGGCAAAAAAGACGGTGATTATCGGTTCTCAGGAGCTGGAGGAAAACAGAGTTCGCGTGAAGGATATGGAGACAGGTGAGCAGACAGAAGTATCCCTGGATCAGATTGCATCACTGATTCTGCGGTAAATGACGGAGATATTCATGCGGTGGCTGCAAAACGGAGAAGGTTCAGTTTGGCAGTTGCCGGAAAATGATATGAGGAGGACATGAAAAATGGCTGAGGCTATGAAAGGTTTAAAAAGAACGCATCGCTGTACGGAAGTGTCGAAGGAACTCTGCGGAACGCAGGTCACAGTGATGGGATGGGTACAGAAGAGAAGAAATCTCGGCAGTCTGATTTTTGTGGATCTGCGTGACCGCTCAGGTCTGCTGCAGATTATCTTTGATGAGAAGGATATCGGAGCGGAAGGGTTTGACAAGGCCGGTACACTGCGCAGCGAATATGTGATTGCCGTGGTAGGTCGTGTGGAGATGCGTGAGGGTGCTGTCAATGAAAATCTGAAGACGGGAGAAATTGAGATCCGTGCGACGCAGCTGCGCATCCTTTCCGAAGCTGAGACACCGCCGTTCCCGATCGAAGAGAACAGTCAGACGAAGGAAGAACTGCGTCTGAAATACCGCTTCCTTGATCTGAGAAGACCTGATATCCAGAGAAATCTGATGATGAGAAGCCATGTGACGACGGAAGTGCGTAAATTCCTGACGGATGAAGGATTTCTGGAGATAGAGACACCGGTGCTGATCAAGAGTACACCGGAGGGCGCGCGGGATTACCTTGTTCCGAGCCGTGTACATCCGGGCCATTTTTATGCGCTGCCTCAGTCTCCGCAGCTGTTCAAACAGCTGCTGATGTGTTCCGGCTATGACCGCTATTTCCAGATCGCTAAGTGTTTCCGCGATGAGGACTTGAGAGCAGACCGCCAGCCGGAATTCACACAGATTGATATGGAACTGTCATTTGTGGATGTGGATGACGTGATCGATGTAAATGAGCGTCTTCTTGCAAGACTGTTCAAAAATATTCTCGGTGTGGATATTCCGCTTCCGATTCAGAGAATGACGTGGCAGGAGGCTATGGACCGGTTCGGTTCCGACAAACCGGATCTCCGTTTTGGCATGGAACTGCACAATGTTTCTGAGATCGTGAAAAACTGTGGTTTTTCCGTCTTTACGAATGCTCTGGAAGCAGGCGGAAGCGTACGTGGCATCAATGCTGCCGGGCAGGGAAGCATGCCGCGTAAAAAAATTGATGCACTGGTTGAGTTTGCGAAGGGATACGGTGCAAAGGGACTTGCATACCTGGCAATTAATCCGGACGGAAGCTATAAATCTTCTTTTGCAAAATTCATGACAGAGGAAGAACTGCACGCTCTCGTTGAGGCGATGGCCGGACAGCCGGGTGATCTGCTTCTGTTTGCCGCTGATAAGAATAAAGTCGTGTGGGATGTTCTTGGTGCTCTTCGTATTGAAATTGCGAAGAATCTGGGACTGCTGAAAAAAGATGATTACAAATTCCTCTGGGTAACGGAATTCCCGCTTCTTGAGTGGGATGAGGAGGAGAAGCGCTACGTGGCAATGCACCATCCGTTTACCATGATGATGGAGGAAGACCTGGACAAGCTGGACAGTGATCCGGGATCAGTACGTGCGAAAGCGTACGACATTGTCCTGAACGGTACGGAGATCGGCGGCGGAAGTGTCCGTATTTTCCAGAGTGATATTCAGAGCAAAATGTTTGACATGCTGGGATTTACGAAAGAAAAGGCACAGGAACAGTTCGGTTTCCTGCTGAATGCATTTAAATACGGAGTACCGCCACACGCCGGACTGGCGTTCGGACTGGACCGCCTCGTAATGCTTATGTCAGGTTCTGACAGCATCCGTGAGGTGATTGCATTCCCGAAGGTTAAGGATGCGTCTGACCTGATGACGGATGCCCCGAGTCTTGTTGATGACAGGCAGCTGGAAGAACTTTCACTGGCCTGCACGAAACAGAAGAATAAAAAGCTATGACGCTTTGTTTTCATGGGTGATAGAGTTGAAAGTCTCAATTGCGCTTTCCATATCACCCATGACTGCGTTTGAGAATTCTTCGTCAAAGAAAATTTCCCAGGTTGTTCCGTTATTCTGAAACGTTATTTCCACATCAGTGGCAGTTGTTTGAGTATTTTCTTTGAGAGACTGGAGCAGAAGCCTTGAGGTCTCATTGGAAAACTGAACATCATTGTCGCGGATGGACTGAGTGGTGGCTGCGTATTCCAGAAGATACTGTTTGTAAATGGTCAGCACATTTGTCATGTCCACGCTTTTGATACGCACAGTGGCTGTGGCGGTGTTTCCCTCCTCCTTACATTTCAGTATTTCATAATCAAAGCTGTCTGCCAGAGCAGAGATATACGCTTCATCGATCTGCTGATAATAATCCGTATTGTACGTGGCGAAGACATCTTTCACTGACAGATAATCCATCCACTGGTCGGCCGTAAGCTCCTTTAACGCATCAAGATGAATGGAGAGTACGGCGGAGGCAGAGAGAAGCTTCGGGTCATTCATACAGGATATAAAGCCGCTGACCAGCTCATCTTCCAGTGTACGGTCGGAGAGAATGAGCCAGCCTGCTTCATCCTTGCGAAGGTGGAAATAGGCGGTAGTCACAACCAGGTCGTACGTATTGGACAAAAGTGTATCGCGGAGCAGCTCATAATAGTCACTGGTGGTAGTGGCTTCAGAGTCGGGATAAATGGTGACCGACTGCTTTAAGATAGCGGTACAGAGATCCCGTGCCAGTGCCTGCATGTCAATATTTGTGATATTCACACTGACAGTGGCTTCATCCCCTTCGATCTGCTCGTTGTGGATGCTGTATTTGAAATTCTTGAAAAAAAGGGAAACTGCCTCGGCGGTCTCATCACTGATGGTGCCGGAGGAGAGATGCGAATTCATGAGATTTTCATAGGAAACAAAAGACTGAATCGTTTCAGAGTCCAGTTCCTGAATCAGTTCCAGCTCATGCTGAACAGCCTGAGCCGGACTTCCCATGCGTTTGTTATTCCAGGTATAAAGAAAACTGATCAGAAGAAGCTGTATAACGAGAATTGCCGGAATACCGATGGCAAATGACAGGTGGCGCGTTTTGTGCCGGAATACGTACATTCCGGTCAGTGTTCCGATACTTCCGCCCAGCAGTGCCACTGTAAAAAGCGTTTTTTCCGGGATTCGCCATTTTCTGCGCTTTGCTTTCAGCTTGTCCAGTCCCATAATCAGAAAACCAATCAGGTTTATGAGGGTTACATATATAATAAGTATTGCTTTCATGAAAAAACCTCCGACAATAAGTGCGAAAATTGATATACTTTAGTTGTATTCTATATGAAAAGAGGACTTTTGTCAAACGGAGTCGTTCGACAGAAAAGTGCGTGATACACGGACAAATGATAAAATACGACGAACAAAAGCCTTGACTTTTTACAGAAACGGAAGTATCATGTTGATACTGCGCCGCTTTGGGCAGATTACTGATTGGAGGATGAAGAAATGTATTCACTTGACGAGGTCAGGCTTGTAGATCCTGAGATAGCTGAAGCTATTGTGGCAGAAGAGAACAGACAGAACAGCCACATCGAACTGATCGCATCTGAAAACTGGGTTTCAAAGGCTGTGATGGCAGCGATGGGGAGCCCGCTTACCAATAAATATGCAGAAGGATATCCCGGCAGGAGATATTACGGAGGATGTGAATGCGTTGATGTAGTGGAAGAACTGGCCAGAAATCGTGCGATGGAACTTTTCGGATGTACGTATGCCAATGTACAGCCGCATTCCGGTGCGCAGGCCAACATGGCAGTATTTTTTGCACTGCTGAAACCGGGCGATACGGTAATGGGTATGAACCTTGCACACGGAGGCCATCTGACGCACGGAAGTCCTGCCAATTTATCGGGAACGTATTTTCATGCGGTGCCCTACGGCGTAAATGATGACGGAGTGATTGATTATGATCAGGTCAGACAGATTGCACTTGAATGCAGGCCGAAGATGATTGTTGCCGGGGCCAGCGCGTATGCCAGAGTGATTGATTTTAAAAGATTCCGTGAGATTGCTGACGAGGTCGGCGCTTATCTGATGGTCGATATGGCACA
>JAXEBU010000067.1:0-11952 GCA_034093895.1 Candidatus Choladocola sp.
CTCCAGGTTCCGTCAGGTGGAAAAAAGGGTCTTTTTCAATGGGAAATGCTGATGATGCAGTTATATCCCTGGATTTCTGTTCGGGAAACTTCTACAAATGAAGTAGCTGAGCAGCCAGTAACAGAAGAAAAAATTTGTAAAAAAGAAGCAGCAGAACCTGAGGAAGAAGAGAAAAATGAACTTAGCATTTTTCTGAAAGAAATGCATGAAAAGCCGGCGTTTAATAAAGTAATGGAGATTGCAAAAGGTGAAATGGCCAGCATCATTCAGAGTGGTTTATACAAAAGAATGACAGAAAAAAACTTTACATATGCTCAGTGGAATTCTTTGAACGATGCTAAAAAGGAAGAAATGGTTATTTCAATGGGTCTGTTTTCTTTTTATAAGCAAGCTGTAATCTGTGTGGACTTTATAGAATATATTCCGTACATTCCTGCAATTGGACTTTTACTTGCAGCCTGGAATGGAACATTTGAAAAACAGTTGATAGATGCAGGAGATGGAGTTGATGTTACAAAGTTTGTCGAAGCGTTGACGTTGCTTCATGGATGTTGTGAAAAATGGGAATGTACTATTATGTCTCCGGTCCGGGTAAATATTGCTTCGCCCGTTGCTGCAGTTGATAAGGCGGATGAAAAAATAACAGAAAAAGGTGTTCCTGAGAAAAAATCACTTTGGAAACGATTGTTTGGGAAATAATACCGCGGCAGCCCCTTTGCATTCCGGAGCCGGATAAATTATGGCTTCGGGATGTACTTCCGGGGCTGCCGCGTGTTGTTTTCTTTTTCCGGGTCTGGGAACGGATCGGTTGCCGTGTGATTACAGCAGCTGAATGCCGTGGCGTGCCGTTTCTCTGACGATCTCATCGGGCCACAGGGAGCACTGTACTTCTCCGATGTGGGCTTTTCTCAGATAGAACATACAGATGCGGGACTGACCGATGCCGCCGCCGATGGTGTAGGGCAGATCCTGCTCAAGGATTGCTTTCTGGAACGGAAGCTCGGCCCGCTCTTCGCAGCCGGCAGCCTTGAGCTGACGCATCAGGGATTCCTCATCCACACGGATGCCCATGGAGGAGAGCTCCAGAGCGATGTCAAGCAGCGGGTAGTATACGAGAATGTCGGCGTTCAGCTTCCAGTCATCGTAATCCGGTGCACGGCCGTCATGCTTTTCGCCGGATGCCAGTACATCACCGATCTGCATAATGCAGACAGCACCTTTTTCTTTTGTGATCTCGTATTCCCGTTCTCTCGGAGAGCGGCCGGGGTACATATCCTCCAGCTCCTGAGAGGTGATGAAGAAGATTTCCTTCGGCAGTATCTCGCCGATGTAGTCGTACTGGATGGACATATATACTTCCGTTTTCTTCAGCGCCTTGTAGACGGAACGGACTACCTTTTTCAGTGTGTCCAGATTTCGCTCACTTTTTTTGATAACCTTTTCCCAGTCCCACTGGTCAACGTAGATGGAATGGATATTGTCGGTATCCTCGTCGCGGCGGATGGCGTTCATGTCAGTGTACAGCCCTTCTCCGTGTACGAAACCGTATTCTTTCAGTGCGTACCGTTTCCATTTGGCCAGGGAGTGGACAATCTCTGCTTCCGCTTCGTTCTGCTCCCGGATGCCGAATTTTACAGGGCGTTCCACACCGTTCAGGTTATCGTTCAGTCCGGATGACGGATCGACGAACAGCGGTGAAGAGACGCGCAGAAGGTTAAGCTGGGAAGAAAGCGTCTGCTGGAAGAAATCTTTTACGGTTTTAATTGCAATCTGCGTATCATACAGAGAAAGTGCGGAGACGTAACCCTCCGGAATAATCAATTGGTTCATCTTGTGAATCCTCCAAAATTCAAACTGTCAGCGGAAAGGGGCTGCCTGCTCATGTTTTGCGGGCCCCATGGACAAAAAAATAAATGCAGGCATTTGTTTTTGGTCCGTTTATCCTCTGGCTCATATTATATCAAAAGACAGAAAAGATACAACCAGAAAATTTGAAAAAAACCCTTGCAAGCCGCAAAAAATTGTGCTAAGATCACTGCATCATGTAAAAGCAATGAAGGAGACTCTGTTTCCGGAACTTGACAGGAATTCGGCATCACCGACTGAGAGTGCCGATGGAGGGAAGGGGACAAAAGGGAACACTCCGGAGCTGACTGCCTGAATGGGAAGCGTGCCGGTCTCGTTAAGACATCTGTATGATTAAGGACAGACAGATCAGATGAAGGGAGAGCGGACAGCTGCAGCGCTTCAGTAGGACAGTACGTCGCACGCGTTAAGTGTTAAAGAGAGGCAGACAAAGGTGTCTGCAATGCGGGTGGTACCGCGGGTATAGATTATCCGTCCCGGAATATCATATTATGATGTTCCGGGACTTTTTGCGTGCAGAAGCCGCCAGGCTGATGAGCGAAGTGAGAGAAGAAAACCGCTGGACGAATCATACTTGTGTGATTTCAGTCCGCGGTTTTTTCTTTTCCGGTATCTGACGCGAAAAGTCCCGGAAGCGGAAGGAGAACAGAAAATGGAATTTATGACAGGTTTGACACAGAAGGAGACACTGGAACTGACAGAACTGCTTGCACCGGAACGGATCGGCACAGAGGTCAGAGTAAACGGATTTGTGCACACAATCCGTGATATGGGCGAGATATCTTTCGTTGTACTACGAAAGAGGGAAGGGCTGCTGCAGTGCATATTTGAAGAGGGGCTTACGGCGTACAGTGTGAAGGAACTGAAAGAATCCCAGACGGTGGAGTTTACCGGTCTTCTGGAGAAGGATGAGCGTGCGCCCCACGGAATTGAGGTGCGTGTGAAGGAAGTAAAAATCCTTTCCACACCGGCTGAGCCGCTGCCGCTGCCCATCGGCAAATGGAAGCTGAATACTTCTCTGGAGGCGAAGCTGAACTACCGCAGTATTGCGCTTCGCAACGTAAGAGAGCGTGCCAAATTCAGAATTCAGGAAGGAATCGTCCGCGGCTTCCGTGATTATCTTTACAGTCAGCAGTTTACGGAGATTCATACGCCGAAGATCGGTGCAAAGGGAGCAGAGGGCGGATCCAATATCTTCAAACTGGATTATTTTCATCGCCCGGCAGTGCTGGCACAGAGCCCCCAGTTCTACAAACAGATGATGGTAGGCGTTTTTGACCGTGTATTTGAGACAGCTCCTGTGTTCCGTGCCGAGAAGCACAACACAAAGCGCCATCTGAACGAATATACGAGCCTCGACTTTGAAATGGGATACATCGACAGCTTTACCGACATTATGGAAATGGAAACGGGCTTTCTGCAGTATACCATGAAGCTTCTGGAAACAGAGTATGCGGAAGAACTGCGGATTCTGAACATGACGCTGCCCCGGACGGATCAGATTCCGATGGTCCGTTTTGACCGGGCAAAAGAGCTCGTCGCTCAGAAATACAACCGTAAAATCAGAAACCCCTACGATCTGGAGCCGGAGGAGGAGACGCTGATCGGCCGTTACTTCAAAGAAGAGTTTGATGCGGACTTCGTATTTGTGACACACTATCCGTCAAAGAAGCGTCCGTTCTACGCCATGGATGATCCTGCGGATCCGAAGTTTACACTCAGCTTTGACCTGCTGTTCCACGGACTGGAAATTACCACGGGCGGACAGCGTATTCATGAGTACCAGATGCTTCGGGATAAAATTGCGGCAAGAGGGATGACGGAAGAGGGAATGGATCAGTACCTGGATACCTTTAAATGCGG
Source organism: Candidatus Choladocola sp. (assembly GCA_034093895.1). Lineage (GTDB taxonomy): Bacteria > Bacillota > Clostridia > Lachnospirales > Lachnospiraceae > Choladousia. The sequence continues at coordinate 3,730 of JAXEBU010000067.1, forward strand.
CATGCCGCCTCACGGAGGGCTGGGAATTGGCCTGGAACGCTTGACAATGAAGCTGGTTGGAGAGGATAATGTAAGAGAGGCAACTCTGTTCCCGAGGGATCTGTCACGGCTGGAACCGTAACCATCTCTTTTTCCGGTTTTCTTTCGGATCAGAGTGCACGTCTCAGAAAAATGATGTGAATGATTTGGGAGGAAGGCGAAAAGATGGAAAGATGTACACTGTGCGGAGGAAAGGTACGGTCGGACGGAAAGTGTTCGGAGTGTGGGCTTGACAATACAAAAAATGACAAAAAATATAATCTGAATGTTCATAATGACAAGGCGGGGAATCTTCATAAAGGGGAATGCGAAGCAGTCCTGAATCAGAACAGGGACAGGGTGAAAGACGCTGCGGAACAGAAGAAGCATGCGAAGAAGGTAAAGGAGCGCCACCAGACAGGTACTGTGAAGAAGAAGGGGCGGCGGATCCGTCTCCTTGTGATGATCATAATCATTGTGGAGCTGCTGTCCGTTTTTCTTCCGGCTGTCGTAAATAAGCTGGATGATCTGTTTTCCGGAAAAACGCGTGTTCAGAATGAACCGGATGCGGAAAATGACAGAGAAGAACAGGTTTCTGACACATCAGCGGAAGAAAAGCCGGAACAGATCAGCTGGGATTCTTCCGAAGAAGGATATTATTCCTGCAGTCTGGAGCCGGGGATGTATTATGTGGGTTATGAGATTCCGGAGGGAACGTATCAGCTGTACTGTTCGGAGAATGCAGCCTGGCTTTACTGGCAGAGTGAAGACGGAACGGATTTCGATTACGTAACACTGTATTCTGCAGACCAGCAGAAGTATTATGAAGAAACCATGGAAAAATCATGTCCCTGGGCAGAATATTCCGATGAAATTGAACTGAATGCGGGAAGTTTTCTCTATGTGGAAAGCTATGACGGAATACTGCAGCTGTCCGGAGTGGGAAAAGGAGAGGGTTCCCTGCAGGATCACCCTGAGCAGACCATATCGGAGACGGTGACACTGTCAGAAAAGATGACAGCAGGGAAGGACTTTCCGGAGGGTGTGTACGATGTTGCGTTTGACTCGGCAGGAGACAGCGACTGCTTTGCGTATCTGGATATCACAGACCGGAATGAGGACAGTATGTTCTATTTTCCTCTGTCTGAGGATCATCCCGTCTGTTACCGGATACCCTTCGCGGACGGTGACACGGTAGACATGCAGATTTACGGAGAAGGGGCGAAAGTATCACTCGTTCCCAGCTATTAAGGAAAATGCAGGATTACTGCATTGCTTTACAGGAGGGCAACAATGGCAAACATTATCAGTGACGAGACAATCGAATACGTGGGAATTCTGGCGAAGCTGGAACTCTCGGATGAGGAAAAGGAGCAGGCCAAAAAGGACATCGGCAGAATGCTGGATTATATCGACAAACTGAATGAACTGGACACCTCAGGGGTGGAACCTCTGTCGCACGTTTTTCCGGTGAATAATGTATTCCGCGAGGACGTGGTGACGAATGGTGATGACAGGACGAATATTCTGAAAAACGCTCCTGCGGAAAAGGAAGGCTCATTTAAAGTGCCGAAGACGGTGGAATAAGACGGATCGCAGTCCGCAGCGTTTCCGGCTGTGGTGAAATGATGCGGGCAGACAGTATGAAGACTAGGAGAAGCTGACATGGAAATAATGGAACTGACAGCCCTTGAGCTGGGCAGAAAGATAAAAGAAAAAGAGATTTCCGTCCGGGAAGCAGCACAGGCGAGTTTAAAGCAGATTGCCGCTCTCGATCAGAAAATCAACGGTTTTGTAACGATAGATGAGGAAGCTGCGCTGAAGCGTGCCGATCAGGTGCAGTCATCCATTGCGGACGGGACAATGACCGGTCCGCTGGCAGGTGTTCCGGCGGCGGTGAAGGACAATATCTGTACGGAAGGTCTGAAGACCACGTGCAGCTCCAGAATCCTGTACAATTTTGTGCCGACGTATTCGGCAGAAGCCGTATTAAATATGGAAAGAAACGGCGCGGTGATTCTGGGAAAGACAAATATGGATGAGTTTGCCATGGGAAGTACGACAGAAACCTCGGCCTTTGGCCCTACGCGAAATCCGTGGAATACAGACCACGTTCCCGGCGGGTCCTCCGGCGGTTCCTGTGCCGCAGTGGCAGCGTGCGAGGTGCCCTACGCGCTGGGCTCCGATACAGGCGGCTCCATCCGGCAGCCGGGCTCCTTCTGCGGTGTAACCGGATTAAAACCGACGTACGGTACCGTGTCACGGTACGGACTGATTGCATACGGCTCTTCTCTTGACCAGATCGGACCCATTGCAAAGGATGTTTCCGACTGTGCAGCTGTTCTGGAGATGATTGCTTCCCATGACCGGAAGGACAGTACCTCCATTGCCCGCACAGACTGTGATTTTACGTCTGCCCTTGTGGATGATGTAAAAGGAATGCGCATCGGAATCCCCACTGATTATTTCGGCGAAGGGCTGGACGAAGAGGTAAAGAAGGCTGTTCTGGAAGCGGCAGATGTACTGCGGCAGAAGGGTGCCGTTGTGGAAGAGTTTGACCTGAGCCTTGTGGAGTATGCGATTCCGGCGTATTACGTAATCGCATCGGCGGAAGCCAGCTCCAATCTGGCCCGGTTTGACGGCGTCAAATACGGTTACCGCGCCGCTGACTATGAAGGATTGCACAATATGTATAAAAAGAGCCGTTCCGAAGGCTTTGGAGAGGAAGTAAAGCGCAGAATCATGCTTGGTTCTTTCGTGTTAAGCTCCGGTTATTACGATGCCTATTATCTGAAAGCACTGCGGACGAAGGCAATGATCAAGCAGTCCTTTGACCGTGCTTTTGAAAAATTCGATGTAATTCTGGCTCCGGCTGCCCCGACGACGGCACCGAAGCTGGGAGAGAGTCTCAGCGACCCGCTGAAAATGTACCTCGGTGATATTTATACGATTTCGGTCAATCTGGCAGGACTGCCGGGTATTTCCGTTCCGACGCATACGGATTCTGCCGGCCTGCCCATCGGAATGCAGATCATCGGAAACTGCTTCCGGGAGAAACAGATTATCCGGGCTGCCTACGCGTATGAGCAGGCAAGAGGCAGATGGAAGGCGCCTGAACTGGCACGGAAAGGGGTAGATTGATATGGCAAAACAGTATGAGACCGTCATCGGACTGGAGGTTCATGTAGAACTGGCGACAAAGACAAAAATTTTCTGCGGCTGTTCCACCGCATTCGGCGGAGCACCCAATACCCATACGTGTCCCGTATGTACCGGTATGCCGGGATCACTGCCGGTATTGAATAAACAAGTGGTGGAGTATGCCATGGCAGTGGGCCTGGCAACGAACTGCCGGATCCATCAATACTGCAAGTTTGACCGGAAAAATTATTTTTATCCCGACAATCCGCAGAATTATCAGATTTCTCAGCTGTATCTGCCCATCTGTCACGATGGCTTCATTGAGATAGAGACGGCTGCAGGAAAGAAGAAGGTCGGAATTCATGAGATCCATATGGAAGAGGATGCCGGAAAGCTGATTCATGATGAGTGGGAGGACTGTTCTCTGGTGGACTACAACCGGAGCGGTGTTCCGCTGATTGAGATCGTATCAGAACCCGACATGCGCAGTGCAGAGGAAGTCATTGCCTATCTCGACAAGCTCCGCCTGATTATTCAGTATCTGGGAGCTTCCGACTGCAAGCTGCAGGAAGGCTCCATGCGTGCCGATGTGAACCTTTCTGTCCGTGAAGTGGGAGCAGAAAAATTCGGGACGAGAACGGAAATGAAGAACCTGAACTCCTTCAAGGCAATTGCCAGAGCCATTGACGGTGAGCGGGCAAGGCAGATCGAACTTCTGGAGGAGGGAAAACAGGTGATCCAGGAGACAAGACGGTGGGATGATAACAAAGAGTATTCCTATCCCATGCGCTCCAAGGAGGACGCCCATGATTACCGTTATTTCCCGGATCCGGATCTTGTTCCCGTTGTGATCAGTGACGAATGGCTGCAGGCGGTAAAAGACAGGCAGCCGGAGCTGCGTACGGAGAAGCTGGCCCGGTATAAGAAGGAATTTGATATTCCGGATTATGACGCAGATATTCTGACCGGTTCCAAACATCTTGCAGATCTGTTCGAGGAGACGACTGCAATCTGCAAAAAACCGAAGAAGGTATCCAACTGGCTGATGGGAGAGACACTGCGCCTTCTGAAAGAAGAAGGTCAGGAGCCGGAGGATCTTGATTTTGCACCGGAGCATCTGGCGAAGCTGATTGAACTGACAGAGGCGGGGACCATCAATCAGACAGTGGCAAAAGAAGTGTTTGAACTGATTTTCCGGGAGGACATCGATCCGGAAAAATACGTGGAAGAGCATGGACTGAAATCAGTCAATGATGAGGGAGAGCTGCGCACTGTCATTGAGGGAATTATCGAATCAAATCCTCAGTCTGTATCCGATTACAAAAATGGAAAAGAGAAGGCTCTGGGATTCCTTGTGGGGCAGACCATGAAGGTGATGAAAGGCAAGGCAAATCCCGGTGCAGTCAATAAGCTTCTGAAGGAGCTGCTGGGGAACAGTCCGGAATAGTCCGGAAAATTGGAAGAAAAACAGTCTTGTTTTCGCTGCTTTGTCCCGTTATAATAGACCTGATAAGGAATAATTCTGTGGCTGCAGAGCGCGATGCAGCCATACGGTTTCGGATTTATGAGGTAGATTATGCGGAAAAAGAAACAGTGGGCAGTGTTGCTGTTTGCAGCTTTTCTGGTGCTGGGCAGCAGCGGCTGCTCCAGGAGTGTGCTGAATTACCAGCTGGCGGAATGCATCGGTACACTGGAACAGTATGAGAATAATGAACCGGTGGAGACACCGAAAATGAAAGCGGAGCGGGAACAGAGAGAATCAGAGGAGGCTCTGGAGTCTGAGAAGACAGAAGTGCTGGAGGAAGCTTCTCTGCTTGCACAGGGATATGAGTATGAGGCGGCCATTTCGCTGCTGCAGAATACACAGGCGCTGCAGGATGATACGCGTGCGGCGGAGGCGATTGCGGAGTATGAGAAAGGTCAGGAGACAATGTACGAGTATGAGGGCGATATCGGCCATCTCTGCTTTACCGGCCTGGTTACAGATACGACGCGCGCTTTTGACGGAGATGAGTATTCCGGTACGTACCGGTCCAATCTGATTACGCTGACAGAATTCCAGAACATACTGGAAGAGCTTTACAAGAGCGGATATATTCTGATTGATATCCATTCGCTGGCGGAGGAGACGGAGGATGACAGAGGAAATGTGACACTGACTTCCAAAAATCCGTATATTCCCCAGGGAAGAAAACCGATTATTATATCTGTGGACAATCTGAATTACAGTTCCGTCCGGAACGGTGATGGGGTGGCCACAAAGCTTGCCCTTGACGACAATGGAAATGTGGCTGCCGTCTATACGGATGAGGGCGGACATGATTTGCTGGGTGCTTACGATATTGTGCCGGTTCTGGAACAGTTCATTGAGGAGCATCCGGACTTTTCTTTCCGCGGGGCCAGAGGTATCATCTCACTTTCCGGTGCCGGCGGAGCGTTCGGCTATTCTCTGGAGCAGGAGAGCAGCAGCTATGAGGAAAATGCAGAGAAGGTGCGTCAGATTGCAGAGAAGCTGAAGGAGGACGGCTGGACCTTTGCTTCCTCCGGCTACAGTTATCAGTATATGCGTGATCTGTCCTACGATGCACTGAAGTCCGATATGGAACAGTGGCAGCAGACGGTGGGCAGTCTGATCGGTGCTTGTGACACACTGATGTATCCCTACGGATCCGAAGTGGATTACACCACAGAGAAGGGCGCCTATCTGGTTAACCAGGGATTCCGCTATATGATCGGAATGTGGAGTGACGGTGATCACCGGGAAGTGAATGAGACGTACCTGCGCCAGACACGCAGAATGGTGACAGGCTACATATTCGATAATTATCCCAATAATTATGCAACGTATTTCCAGACCTCTGCAATTCTTGATCCGAACCGATAGTCATACAGTTACGGCAGCTCCGTTCATCCGGATGAGCGGAGCTGCATTTTGCTGACCGGGAAACATTATTCCGCGTACGGCCACTCTGTGATGAAAGGCTTTTCGTACTTTTCGGTCTTTACAATGGGAGTCTTTTGCGGTATACTCAAGAAACAACATCTAGCAGAAAAATGGATTTCACATACCAGATATAGATTTTGCAAAAGGAGTCAGAGGGATATGTATGTAATCAAAAAAGACGGAACGCATGAAGAATTTAATGTGCAGAAAATTATAACAGCCGTAAACAAGTCGGCTGCACGTATTCTGTATACATTTACAGACGAGGAGCTGCAGTTCCTCTGTGATTTTGCAAAGGATAAGGCAGAGTCACTGAAGAAGGAAGGCATCACGATTCAGGAGATGCACAATATTGTGGAGGGGGCTCTGGAGGCAGTCAATCCGGCAGTTGCCAAGAGCTACCGTGATTACCGCAATTACAAGCTGGACTTTATCCACATGATGGACGATGTGTACACGAAAAGCCAGTCGATCCGCTACATCGGAGACAAGAGCAATGCCAACACGGACAGCGCGCTCGTGGCCACAAAGCGGAGTCTGATTTTTAATGAACTGAACAAAGAACTGTACCGGAAATTTTTCATGACAAGAGATGAGCTGCAGGCCTGCAAGGACGGCTATATTTATATTCATGATCAGTCTGCCCGTCTCGATACGATGAACTGCTGCCTGTTTAATGTGGGTGAAGTGCTCAGGGGCGGCTTTGAGATGGGAAATGTCTGGTACAATGAGCCGAAGACGCTGGATACGGCTTTTGATGTAATGGGTGACATTATTCTGAGTACGGCTGCCCAGCAGTACGGCGGTTTTACCGTGCCCGAGGTGGATAAGATCCTTGCGCCGTATGCCATGAAGAGTTACCGGAAATATAAAGAAGAATTTGCAAAATATGCAGATCCCTCCTGGACGAACGTGGAAGCACAGGCAGAAAAGTATGCCCGTGACAAGGTAAAACGTGACTGTGATCAGGGCTGGCAGGGCATTGAGTACAAGCTGAATACAGTCGGATCCTCCCGGGGAGACTATCCCTTTGTGACCGTTACACTGGGACTTGGCCGGAGTGAGTTTGAGAAGCTGATTTCCATTTCACTTCTGGAGGTGCACAGGGAAGGCCAGGGAAAGGCCGGAAATAAAAAACCGGTGCTCTTCCCGAAAATCGTCTTTCTGTATGATGAGAATCTGCACGGACCGGGCGGTGCGTGTGAGGATGTCTTCGAGAAAGGAATTCAGTGTTCCGCGAAGACCATGTATCCCGACTGGCTGTCCCTGACGGGAGAAGGATATATCGCCAGCATGTATAAAAAGTACGGCAAAGTCATCAGTCCCATGGGCTGCAGAGCATTTTTGAGTCCCTGGTATGAGCGCGGCGGAATGAAGCCTGCGGATGAAAATGATGAGCCGGTTTTTGTGGGAAGATTCAATATCGGTGCAGTCAGCCTGCATCTGCCCATGATCCTGGCAAAGTCAAGAGCGGAGAGCCGTGATTTTTACGAGGTTCTGGATGAATACCTTGAGATGATCCGGCGGCTGCATATCAGAACGTACGATTATCTCGGAGAGATGCGGGCATCCACCAATCCCCTGGGATACTGCGAAGGCGGATTTTATGGCGGACGGCTGCAGCCGGGTGAGAAAATCAAGCCGCTGCTGAAACCGATGACGGCTTCTTTCGGCATTACGGCACTGAATGAACTGCAGGAGCTGTATAATGGCAAGTCAATTGCTCAGGACGGACAGTTTGCGCTGGAGGTGCTGCAGCATATCAATGACAAAGTCAATCAGTACAAGGAAGAGGACGGATGGCTGTATGCAATTTACGGAACGCCGGCAGAGAGTCTCTGCGGACTGCAGGTAGAACAGTTCCGCAAGAAGTACGGCATTGTTGAAAACGTCTCGGACCGGCCGTACGTGAGCAACAGCTTCCACTGCCACGTGACGGAGGATATATCTCCTATTGAGAAGCAGGATCTGGAGGGCCGGTTCTGGGAGCTGTGCAACGGCGGCAAAATACAGTACGTGCGCTATCCGATCGACTATAATATTGAAGCAATCAAGAGTCTGATCCGAAGGGCCATGTCCCTTGGTTACTATGAAGGGGTTAATCTTTCCCTGGCGTACTG
>JAXEBU010000068.1:0-7396 GCA_034093895.1 Candidatus Choladocola sp.
TACAATCCCCATATACTTCCCGGCTAAAGTTCCGTGCCTTGGTACAATTATGAAGAATCACATTTAGAGCAGTTTGGTATTTTGACCGACTGCTCTTTTTGTCTGCTCAAAATGTGATACTTCACTTAAAGATTGTACCACGATTTTATCAGATCGAATACCAGTTTTGCATGAAATATATCACCGACTGGTTTTTTAATCAGTGCCCATTTGGGCCGGCAAAACAAAAAGCACCAACTTTTTACGGTTGATGCCCTTTGGGTTACTCACTATTGTTAAATGGCTGATGTTTCAATCAGGAATGTTACTTTTCCTGTCTGTCCCTGTGCCAGCTGCGTAAAGATACTGTATCCTTCCGCCGCGTCGACCACTTTCTTCACCTGATCCATAAAATCCTCCAGAGATCCTTCCACCTTATCTTTAATCTGCTGTACCGCCTCACTGTCAAAGGTTTCCATTCCTTCCGCCAGGTCCCGGGAGCCTTCCTGCAGCTGATCCACACCTTCCTGCAGCTGACTGCTGCCGTCGCCAAGCTGTGCACCGCCTTCTCCCAGTGTCGCAACACCTCCGGCAAGCTGATCTGCTCCGCTGCTCAGTTCGTACAGGCCGCTGTAAAGCTGACCGCTGCCGGATACCAGCTGTCCTGCTCCGCCTGCGGCAGAACTGATTCCTTTGTACAGTACTTTATATCCGTCCACGATCTGTTCGTATCCCTCCAGATATTCTGTGAGACCCTCATCAAAATCTCCGTATTTTTCATCCAGCAGGGCAATACTCTGCTGCAGGACACCCATCTGCTGCAGAATTCCGTTGACAAGTGACGGAAGCTGAGAAATCGCTGTATCAATCTGCTGATATTTTTCGTTCAGCTCCGCTGCTCCCGCTGCCAGTCCGGCCGTACCGGCTTTTAGTTGATCATATGCCTGATTATTACCGCGCAGAAGCTGTGCCACCTGAGAGCACTGTGCTCCGACCTCTGACAGTGATCCGATCTGTCCCAGTGCGGAAGATGCCTGCCCGATCAGAGCCTTTACTGCCGGGTCGTCGCCCTGATACGATTTCATCAGCGCACCGGCAGCTGTGACGAGAGGCTGCAGCCCGGAGACTGTACCCGCCAGTGTATCAAGCTGATCTGCCACTGCCGTATTCTTTGCCTTCAGGCTGCCGATACTGCCGCCATCTGCAAAGCTTCCCTCCAGCGCCTGAAGGCCGGCTGCCAGCTGTGCAATTCCCTGCCGGGCCGCAGAGGATCCCTCCACCAGAGCCGTGATCTGTTCTGTATTAAATGAAATAGACTGGAGAGCTCCGTTGATCTGATCCAGAGCATTCATGATCTGTCCCGATCCGTCATCCAGCTTTGAAGAATTGGAGTAAAGTTCATTGACACCCTTCTGAAGCTGGGATGCCCCGCTTTTCAGCTGATTCAGGCCTCCACTTAATGTAACTGTGCCGGACTGCAGTGCAGCCCCGCCGTCTTTCAGGGCGGAAGCTCCGCTTTGCAGAGAAGCAGCTCCTTCTTCCAGCTCTTTGATACCGTCATTCAGCTGATCGATTCCGTCTGAAAAGTCACCGGATTTGTCTTTCAGTTCATTCATGCCCTCCAGCAGATCGGCGCTTCCCTGTGTCAGCTGCTCAGATGCATCTGTAATTTCCGTAATTTTATCCTCCAGATCATCCATGGAGGTCATACTGTCCAGTTCCAGCATATCAGAAAGAGAAGCGGAAATCATGTGCATCGTTCCGGCCAGTGCAAAATTCTCCGTATCCATGGACACTTCAATATATTCCGGAATCTCAAAATCAAGGTTCTTCCATTCATCACTGCGGCCGTCGGGAAACAGACTCTGCTCCAGCCCCGGCAGCGCAATACCCACAACGACAGATTCTTTTCCGTCATCCAGAATTTTTCCGCCTGTCACTTCCAGATTGGTAAAACTGTCATTCGAAAGAATCATTCCGCCGATTGCCACAAAAGGAACTTTTACTCCATTTTCTTCTGTTCTGTTTTCATAATCAATCCGGATTCTGACGTGTCCGCTCTGACCTGCCATTGCTTCCGGTTCCATCTCCTGCTCATCCAGGAAGTACGTAATCTTCACCGCAACGGGAAGCTCCTTTTCCGAAGTTCCCTGATAGTAGATCGGATTTCCGCCTGCATCCCAGGTCACCGTGCCATCTTCATCTCTGACAAACGTTTCGTCTCCCTTCACATTGAAAATATCGTCCAGATCGCTGATATCCGTCAGGGTATCCAGCCCCAGTGTATTTGTCAGATGATCGGAAACTGTAATTTCAGATACTGTTCCGGAGGCATCTGCTTTTACGTATACTACTTCTTCTTTATCCGCTGCCGATGCGACAGCCGTCATGCACATGGTTGCTGCCACCGATGCTGCCAGTACGGATGATACCTGTTTTTTCCACTTTTTCATACCTGTTCCTCCTTATTCATTTACTGTTTTTTGTGATATAAACCTGTCAAAAATCAGCAGCATTGCGGGCAGAACTGCCAGTACCACCACCATGCTGATGATTGCGCCCCGGGCCATCAGCATACACAGGGAGCTGATCATATCAATATCAGAGTAACAGCCCACACCGATGGTCGCCGCAAAAAAGCTCAGTGCACTGATGATCACTGACTTTACACTTGTCTGATGTGCAACCAGCACTGCTTCCCGTTTGTCCCGCTTCTGACGTTCCAGACGATATCTGGTAGTGATCAGGATCGCATAGTCTACTGTAGCTCCCAGCTGAATCGTCCCGATAACGATAGAAGCGATAAAAGGAAGCTCTGTTCCGGTCAGGTATGGGATTCCCAGATTCAGAAAAATCGCCAGTTCGATCACGGCCACCAGTAGTACCGGAAGCAGAAGATTGCGGAATGTTATCAGAATAATGATAAATACCGCTGCAATGGAAATCACATTGACCACCTTGAAGTCCTTGTCTGTTATGGTGATCAGATCCTTCGTACACGGTGCCTCACCTACCAGCATTCCGGAAGGATCATATTTCCTGATAATGGCGTTCAGTTCCGTAATCTGATGATTCACTTCGTCGGACGCCGTCCTGTACTCCGTTCCGATCATCATCATCTCATAATTTTCATTTTTGAAAATTTCAAGCAGTTCCTCCGGAATCATGCTTTCCGGTATCATCGGTCCCAGTACAGATTCAATACCAAGTACGTACTTGACACCGTCAACCTTTTCCATTTCCCGGATCATTCCAGTGACTTCCTTCTGTCCCAGGCTGCTGTCCACCAGGAGAATATGTGTGGCACCCGTATGAAAATCTTCCTGCAGTTTTCGGTTTGCCACGGAACTGGGAAGATCCTCAGGCAGTGTTTCATCCAGGTTATAGTAGACATCCGTATGGGCCTGTGCATACCATGCCGGACCGATCAATACAAGAAAAAGCACGGCAAATAAAATGTAATGCTTCGTCACAAACTCTGACAGCCCGGGTAGATCTTTCAGAACCGGCCGGTGAGACGTTTTTTCAATGGCCCGGTCAAAAATCAGAATCATTGCAGGAAGCACCAGAATACATGTCAGGACGCCGAACACAACGCCCTTCGCCATGACAATGCCAAGATCAAGTCCCAGTGTAAAACTCATAAAACAGAGTGCAAGGAAGCCTGCAACCGTCGTAATCGAACTGGCAGATACAGACTGAATTGTGGCGGCTATGGCTTCTGCCATGGCTTCATTTTTGTCTGTTCTTATCTGCTTCTGCTCTGAATAGCTGTGCCACAGAAAAATGGAATAATCCATCGTAACACCAAGCTGCAGTACTGCACTCAGCGCTTTCGTAATGTAGGATATCTCACCCAGAAAATAGTTGCTTCCCAGATTGTAGATAATCGCCATTCCGATACTGAGCAGAAACAGAACCGGAAGAAGGAAGGAATCCATGGCCAGTGCAATCACGATGGCAGACAGAATTACTGCAATCAGCACATAAGCCGGAACTTCCTTTTCAGACAGCTCTTTTGTATCTGTCACAACTGCGCTCATACCGCTCAGGAAACACTGTTTTCCCGCAATTTTGCGGATTTCGGAAATTGCTTCCATCGTTTCATCCGCCGAAGTGGTTGTATCAAAAATAATTGCCATCATCGTCGCATCTTTACTGTTGAATATTTCTGTAATCTTATCGGGAAGCATGGACATCGGAACCGAAAGATCCAGCAGGGAGTCATACCAGACAGCCTTTGCCACGTGGTCCACTTCCTCTATCCTGCTGCGCAGTGCAGAAACGTCTTTCGGTTCCATCCCCTCCACAATAAACAGTGAGAACGCTCCCGTTCCAAATTCCTCCGCCAGAATATTCTGTCCTTTTACCGTCTCGATTTCCTCCGGAAGATATGACAGAATATCATAATTGACTCTCGTGTGAATCATTCCCAGAAAAGAAGGAATCAGCAGAAGAATACTCAGGACAAAGATCGGAACTCTCCACCTGACGATTTTCTCACCAAGTTTCTTCATAATCAGGCCTCCAAACTGACTTAAAGTCATTTTTATAGAGGGTGTTATACTACAAAAATGACTGTTAGTCAATATCTAATTTAAAAAATATTGACTTCAGGTCATTTTTATGATAGGAATTAATATAAGTTCAAATGGAGGAACACAAAATGGGAAAAGTGGAATTAAATAAAAAACAAAAAAAGGAATCCCTCCTGAACACAGCCTTCTCGCTGTTTACCTCAAAAGGATTCCAGAATACTTCCATTTCAGATATTGTAAATGACGCCGGCGTGGCAAAGGGTACGTTTTATTTGTATTTTACGGATAAATACGATATCCGGAACAAGCTGATTGCCCACAAGGCCGGAAATCTCTTTCTTGACGCTTATGAATCGCTGGATACGGAAATTATTACAGAATTTGAAGATCAGATTATTTATATCACAGATTATATTGTCAATCGTCTGAACGAAGACAAATCGCTGCTTGGATTTATCTCAAAGCACCTGAGCTGGGGTGTTTTCCGAAACAGCCTGATTACATGGCAGGATGAAAGTGATCACAATGTATACGCCTGTTTCGTTCAGCTGCTACACGCATCCGGCTATGAATTCCGGGAACCGGAAGTCATGATCTATATGATTATCGAACTGGTCAGCGGATCCATTTACAATCCGATCCTGTACAGTCAGCCGGTACCTCTCGATCAGATCAAGCCGTATCTGTACCGCTCTGTCCGCCAGCAGATCAAAATGCATATATCCCCGCAGCATCTGTCCGAATAGGACATCACTGCGGGGACTGTGTCGCCGTTTTTCAGTATCAGCCGGATTTTACCGTATTGTCTGACATTACAGTTTCATTGTCAGTGCAATTCTCTTTTTCTGAAGATCCACACTGAGCACTTTCACTTCCACAATATCACCTACACTGACTACCTCCAGCGGATGCTTCACAAATTTTTTACCGGACATCTGAGAGATGTGTACCAGTCCGTCCTGATGAACACCGATGTCGACAAAAGCTCCGAAATCAATCACATTGCGGACCGTTCCTTTCAGAATCATCCCTTCCTTCAGATCTTTCATCTCCAGCACATCCGTACGCAGAATCGGTCCGGGCATCTCATCACGCGGATCACGTCCCGGTTTGCACAGTTCCTGCACAATGTCACGGAGTGTAGGTTCTCCCACCCCGATTTTTTCCGCCATTTTCCTGTAATCACCGATATAAATCGCCTTTCTGTCCGTCTCGCCTGCCCAGTCCTTCGAATAGCCCAGCTCTTTCAGCAGCTTCTCCGCCGCCTCATAGCTCTCCGGATGAATACTGGTGGAATCAAGAGGATTGTCGCCGCCTGTGATCCGCATAAATCCTGCACACTGTTCGAATGCCTTCGGTCCCAGCTTCGGCACCTTCAGCAGTTCCCGACGGTTACGGAACCGTCCGTTTGCCTCCCGGTAAGCAACAATATTTTTGGCTATTGTTTTTGAAACGCCGGAAATATGCTCCATCAGCGGCACAGAAGCCGTGTTCAGATCGACACCGACTCTGTTGACACTGTCTTCTACCACACCATCCAGTGCTTCTCCCAGTTTTTTCTGATTCATATCGTGCTGATACTGTCCGACACCGATGGATTTCGGATCAATTTTCACCAGCTCCGCCAGAGGATCCTGGACACGGCGGGCGATGGAAGCAGCACTTCTCTGCCCAACATCAAAATTCGGGAACTCTTCTGTGGCAAGCTTGCTGGCAGAATAAACAGATGCGCCCGCTTCGTTCGTAATTATATAGGAAACCTTTTGTGGAATCTCCTTCAGCATATCTACAATGACCTGCTCCGATTCCCGGGAGGCCGTTCCGTTTCCGAGAGAAATCAGAGTAACACCGTACTTCTGAATCAGTTTTATTACGGTATCCTTCGCTGCACGGATCTTTGCTTCTGTCGTAGGCGCTGTGGGATACACCACCGTTGTATCCAGAACCTTTCCCGTCGCATCCACAACAGCCAGTTTGCAGCCGGTGCGGAAGGCCGGATCCCATCCCAGAACCACCTGCCCTGCAATGGGCGGCTGCATCAGAAGCTGTTCCAGATTCTTCCCGAATACAGCGATTGCACCGTCCTCCGCCTTTTCTGTCAGGCTGCTGCGGATCTCCCGTTCAATGGCAGGCGCAATCAGACGATGGTAGCTGTCCTCTATCACCTCACGCAGAACGGGCGACGTGTACGGATTTTCTCTCGTAATCACCTGTTTTTCCAGATAACGCAGAATTTTTTCCTCCGGTGCCTCTATCTTTACTGTGAGAAACTTTTCTTTCTCTCCGCGGTTCAGCGCAAGAATTCTGTGCCCGGCCACTTTCGAAACCGGTTCCGTATAAGCATAATACATCTCATAGACAGACTCCGCTTTCTCATCCTTTGCCGACGATGTCAGAATACCCTCCCGGAACGTCATCTCACGGATTCTGATTCTGTAATCCGCCTCATCAGAGACAGCTTCAGCCAGAATATCTCTGGCTCCTGCGATGGCATCCTCCACCGTCAGTACTTCTTTTTCTTCTGAGAGAAAGGCTTTTGCATCCTCTTCCAGAGGCCGCTTCGTCATCTGTAGAAGAATCAGGCTTGCAAGAGGCTCCAGTCCCTTTTCTTTTGCGATTGTCGCTCTTGTCCGCCGTTTCGGACGGTAAGGACGGTACAGATCCTCCACCACCACCAGTGTCTGCGCATTTTCTATCTGCGCTCTCAGCTCCGGTGTCAGTTTTCCCTGCTCCTCAATAGTCGCAATCACCTGCGCCTTCTTTTCTTCCAGGCTACGCAGATAATTCAGACGCTCAAACAGCTTACGCAGCACCTCATCATTCAGCGATCCGGTAGCCTCTTTTCTGTATCGGGAAATAAACGGAATCGTATTTCCGTC
>JAXEBU010000069.1:0-20143 GCA_034093895.1 Candidatus Choladocola sp.
TCCCCGGGTGAGCTGATGAAGCACAAGACGTTTCTCCCCTGTGTTAATCATTTCTCCATTGTAAAGAGCTGCATATTTGTCCACAAGCTGAGCTTCTCCGGCCAGTTTTGCAAGAGCTGCCAGTACACCATCATCCACCTGCTTTGCAGCATAATTGTAAACAAGCCCTTCTGCCATCGGAATGCTGTACTTCTTCACACGCTCTGCACCATTCTCTCCGGTCATAACTGCAGCAAGATTTACTTTCTCTGTCTTCTCAAGCTCCTGATAAGAAGTGAGTGTGTCCAGATTGTTCCAGGTAATCATAAAATAGTATCCTCCTTATGATAATAATGAAATAACACTTATTAAAATAATTATACTATGAATTCTGTTTTGTTCAAGCACCTATTCTCAAACTGCCACAGGAATATTTCTGATCTGAGGACCTGTCACGTAATTTTCCACATGAAGATCGTCCACGGTAAAAGCATAAAAATCCGTAATATCGGGATTCAGCCATACCTTCGGTGCCGGATACGTCTCTCTGGAGATCAGTTCCCGCACCAGCGGTATATGCCTGTCATAAATATGGGCATCCGCAATCACGTGCACCAGCTCTCCCGCTTCCATTCCGCAGCTCTGTGCCATCATATGGACAAGAAGCGCATACTGGGCCACATTCCAGTTGTTTGCCGTCAGCACATCCTGTGATCGCTGGTTCAATATGGCATTCAGCGTCAGACGGTCGCTGTCTTTTTCCTTCGTCACATTAAACGTCATGCTGTAGGCACACGGATACAGATTCATCTCATGCAGATCTGCGTGCACATATATGTTTGTCATAATACGCCGGCTGTAGGGATTGTTTTTCAGATCGTAGAGCACGCGGTCAACCTGATCCATCATCCCCTCCCGGTACTGATGCTTAACCTGCATCTGGTAACCGTACGCTTTTCCGATACTTCCGTTCTCATCCGCCCAGCTGTCCCAGATGTGGCTGCCAAGATCGTGTACGTTGTTTGATTTCTTCTGCCAGATCCACAGAAGCTCATCAAATGCATTCTTCAGTCCCGTTCTGCGCAGCGTCAGAGCCGGAAACTCTCTGCGGAGGTCATACCGGTTGACTACACCGAACCGTTTGATGGTATAAGCGTACGATCCGTCCTCCCACTTCGGACGTACCTTCTCTCCTTCCGTACTGACTCCGTTTTCCAGAATATCGTTGCACATATCAATAAAAATGCGGTCTGCAAGGCTCATGCTTTTTCCTCCTTCATTCGTTTCTCATCAGTATGTAATCCTGCTGATACTTGTGTCTTCCGCAAAACCTGCCGCATTGTACAGAAACAGCAGGTCTGTATAATCCCCGTCCTCAATCAGCTCACTCAGCTTCTGATTGTAATAGCGTACATCCACCATATCAATCGCGTCAAACTGTGTCACCATGAAAGGGACGAAACAGTGGGCATAGGAATCCTTGATAACCAGTATCTTTCTTCCCGTATCCGCTTTCGTCCGTATCGTAACCATTGCCTGATTGCCGCCGAAAAACACATCGTATTTGCTCTTTGTATCCAGTGCGGAATAGTCATACAGACTGTAATCCTTTTCCTCTGAACCGTTTTTCTGCACCGTATAAAGTGGATCTCCCACCGGCAGATAAAGCTCAATGGAATCTTTTCGCGTTCTGATTCCCAGTTTGGACTGAATCGTCCCCTCAAAGCTGTCTGTAACCGTCTCAACGGTATAATCATCCGCATTTATGCTTCCATAGCCGCAGCTCTCTGCCCATTTCTGATACGTATAAAACGCAGCCAGCGTTTTCCAGTGGTGGTCAGTCCGATAGTAGATTTCCTCGTCACGGTGCTGTTCCAGCACGGCTCCTGCATCAAACCATACCCCCTCCGGAAGAACAGCTTCAATCTGTGCCAGGTACGATTCTTCATCGTATGGAGAGGCGTACGGAGGAAGCTTGTCCCGGAGAATATCCACCGCATTCGGCACAATCATCACCGTCATGTGATCTGTTCCGAACTGTTCCTCATATTTTTCCGTAAACTGCTCCAGAACACGGATATTCATCGCAGCCGTATCGGAAGTAAAGGATCCGGTATGCTTTTCTATCAGATATCCGTCCTCTGCAAAATAAATATCTTTGCTTTCGCTCCTTAAGGCGGCGCGCTCTACCGCTGTCTTCATTCCGATCCAGCCGTCACGGGCCACGAACTGATCGGTCAGATACTCTTCGTAATCTTCTTCAAAGGTGCCGTCCAGAAGTGATTCCAGTGACAGCGACGGCATCTGCGCAAGCGTTCTGTTCTCTGTCTCCGAAAAACGGGTCGGCGGCAGGATCAGAGTCGCAATCGTAAATCCGAAAATCAGAATGCAGAACAGTGTAATAATATTCCAGGATTGCTTTTTATTCATATGTCCTCCCCTTAAAATCTGAAATAAAGAAACGGATTAAAGGAAGCATCCACCAGCCAGGCAAGGGACAGGAAAAAAACTGCAGCATAAAAAACAGCTCTGACAAGAATCATGGCAAAATCCTTTCCTTCCAGCTTCCGGCAGATCCACTCTCCGGCCTTTTTCGGAAGATGAGTGCTTCCGATGATCAGCAGAACCAGAAGAATGATATTATTATAAAGAAGATAAATGGTTTCCTGATTCAGGAATCCCTGACCGAAGGTGCCAAACAGCGCTCTCAGATAAGTGATACCCTGTCCCATATCATCAAATACGAAGAGATTCCATCCGATCATAACAAAAAACATGCAGTAAATATGCTGAACCACAGACGGAAGCTTTTTCAGATACTTTCCCAGGAAAAACTTTTCAATCAGAAGCAGAATTCCGTAATAGATTCCCCAGATAACGAAATTCCAGCTGGCTCCGTGCCAGATTCCCGTGAGCAGCCACACCACAAGAATGTTGCGGATATGACGGAGCATGTTCACCCTGTTTCCCCCAAGGGGAATATAAACATACTCCCGGAACCATGTACCGAGGGAAATGTGCCACCTGCGCCAGAATTCCGTAATGCTTTTTGATACGTACGGGTAATTAAAGTTTTCCAGAAAACGGAAACCGAACATGTGGCCCAGCCCGATCGCCATATCAGAATAGGCGGAAAAATCAAAATACAGCTGAAACGTATACGCAGCAAGACCCATCCACGCAGTCAGCACAGGGATCTCCCCGTAATTCATGGCCTGAATCGTATCCCACAGTGACCCTGCATTGTTCGCCAGAAGAACTTTTTTCCCGAGACCGATCATAAATCGGTGTACACCCTGAGCAAACTCTTCCGCCGTTTCTTTTCTGCTTCTGAGCTGTGCATCGATGGTTTTGTACTGAACAATCGGTCCTGCAATCAGCTGCGGAAACATAACCACATAAGCGCCAAACGAAATGATATTTTTCTGTACGGTCGCTTCTCCACGGTATACGTCAATTGTATACGACATGGTCTGGAAGGTATAAAAAGAAATGCCGATGGGCAGCGCAAGTTTTAACAGTGAAATACCCGCTCCGGTCAGGCTGTTGACTGTTCCGATGACAAAATCCGCATATTTGAAAAAACCGAGCAGCGAAAGACTGATCACCGATGACAGAATCACTGCCGCCTTTGCCATTTTTTTTCTGCCCTGACGTTTCATTTTGTCAACTGCAATCCCGCCCGTATAGGAAACGAGAATGGAAACAAGCATCAGAATAATATAAACCGGCTCTCCCCACGCATAAAAAACGAGGCTGAAAAGAAACAGAACGAGATTGCGCAGAGAGTGCGGAACGATATAATAGATGAACAGAACTGCCGGAAGAAACCGGAACAGGAACAATAAACTGCTGAAAACCATAAAAACCTCCGGGTATCCTTTGTAATAATGTCTCAAGTCAGTATATTATATAATAATGCTCTGCGATACGCAAATTAATTTTTTCACCGGAATCCCATCTCTCTTTTTTCGACAGAAAAGTATTTCTTCTGCCCTTAACGCTTGACTTTAAGTATGTTTATTATATAATATTAAATTGCAGTATTTTATTGACTGTTTACCTATTACTAATGTGTTTCATTACATACCACTCAGATAAGAGCGGGATGTTCGGGAGATAAATATATGAACCAACGAAAAAAACGCCGGAAAAGGCATGATACACTGGTGCTTCAGCTCCTTATTATCGTTGCACTTGTGCTGATTGTTTTCGAGGGCCGGCTTATCTATACAATGATCACGTTCCGGTCATCTGATGAATCCACAGGAACGACCGTACAGAACAAAGCAGAACAGACGCAGGATGAAACGGAGGCGATTCTGAAGAACAGCGGTGCGTCTTCCGGGGCTGCAGCCCACGATTCCGTCCTTGCCGGATTTCCCGGGATTGACAGCAGTTCTGCTCAGGCAGATGCAGTCCGGGAGACAGAGGACCTCCATCCGACCGTATCCAATCCGGACAGTACGGCCATTGTGCCGAAAACAGAGAAAGCTGTGGATGATTCCTACTTTTCAGATGCCGTTTTCATCGGAGATTCCAGAATGGAAGGATTCCGCAACGCATCGGGCATCACCCAGGGAACCTTCTTTACCAGCGTTGGAATGTCGCTCTCTTCCATGGCAAATGATCCCGTTATTTCCACTGCAGACGGAAATATTACGGTAGCCGCTGCTCTGTCCGGCGGAAAATACAGCAAAATATACATCATGCTCGGTGCAAATGATCTTGGTGAGTATGACTGGGATTCTTTCCGCGACGGTTTTGTTGCTGTCACGCAGCGGTTCAGGGAAATTCAGCCGGATGCGCTCATCTATATCTGCAGTGTCATCTATGTGGAGGAAGCAAAAGTCACTACCGGCAGCTACGTAAATAATACGAATGTCGATAAAATTAATTCCATCCTTCTGCAGATCTGCGAGGATCAGGATTATCACTATCTGAATCTGAACGAATTCCTCTCCAACGGATACGGTTCTCTCGTGGAGGGCGCATCCAGTGACGGAGTTCACATTTATGAAAAGTACTGCAAACAGATGCTGGACTATCTGAAATGTCATTATGTTGATGGTACTGCCGCATCGGATGAATCTGCAGATGAAACAGAATCGGAATCTGAAACGGACGTTTCTTCTGATTCTGTCTGATTTATAGATCAGTTCATCACCATTTTTGAAAGGGGAGAATAAAACATGAAAAGATTTACAGCAATGCTCTGCGCGGCAGCCATGATGCTTGGTCTCACTGCCTGCGGAGGAAAAGACAAAGAGGTGACCATTGATCCGGCAAAGCTGGCTTCCGAACTTCTTACCACGGTGACTTCCGATTCACTCACCGAGACTGCATCAGATATGCTGCCGTCCATTTATTTTCTGGATGCCGATTCCATCGAATCCGGTGTAGCTTATACGAGTTCCGGAACCACTGCCTGCGAGGTTACCGTGATTCAGAGCAAGGAAGAAAAAAACACTGCAGAGGTGGAAAAGCTTTTCCAGACCCGTGTAGATAATCAGTCCGATCTGTACGCTTCCTACAATGCAGGTGAAGCAGACAAACTGGATAAGGCCATTATTAAAAGTGCAGGTGCGTATACGGTGCTCTGCGTATGCGATGACACAGACAAGGCCAACGATATTCTGAAGGATTACGGATTCTGATTCCGCTGAAAAAACAGAAGATAAAAAAGGCTGCCGCCGAATACTACCGGAGCGTTTCCACACGGAAATCTCCTGCATATTCTGCGGCAGCCTTTTTCTGCCCGTATTCTGTTTTATGCAGTTCGCTGTCCATCTCTCTTCTTTTTTCCGCCGAACGCAAACCAGCCTGTCAGGAGCAGGAAGCATACTGCCACGGTCATCCAGCCCACCAGAAGCATCGGATTATTCTCCGCCTCTGCTCTCGGTGCGAACGTGTCCCAGTATCCTTTCAGATAGATAATCACAATCAGCACGGGAATCACGTATGTCATATATGCTCTGGCAATAACAGGAAACTTCTTACCCTTACCGGTATTTGCCTCCGCAATAAAATGATCCCAGCCCCATCCGTTCTTCTGTGTACAGAACATCAGATATACAAGGGAACCAAGGGGCAGCAGATTGCTTGACACAAGGAAATCTTCCAGATCCATAATGCCTGTGCCTGCGCCAAGAGGCTGAATTCCGGAGAGCACATTAAATCCCAGAATGGCCGGCATTGACAAAAGGATCACCAGCACAATATTAACAGCAACTGCTTTTTTCCGTGAAATGGCAAACAGATCCATCGCAAAAGCAATAATATTTTCAAAAACGGCAATCACGGTAGACAGTGCCGCGAAGGAGAGAAACAGGAAAAACAGTGTTCCCCAGATTCTCCCTCCCGCCATCTGATTAAATATCTGCGGAAGCGTGATAAAAATCAGGGAAGGACCCGCATCCGGCTCCACACCGAAGGCAAAGCAGGCCGGTATAATAATCAGGCCGGACATCAATGCCACAAACGTATCAAGGAGACCTATATTCATGGCTTCTCCTGTCAGAGAACGGTCTCTGTCGAGATAGCTTCCGAAAATCGCCATGGCTCCGATTCCCAGACTCAGTGTAAAGAATGCCTGAGACATTGCACCGAAAATCACATTTCCGATTCCGTTTTCTTTCATGGCCTCAAAGTCAGGAACGAGATAAAATTTCACACCCTCATCCGCTCCCGGAAGACGGACGGAATGAAATGCCAGCACCATAATCAGTGCGAGGAGCGCTATCATCATTACCTTTGTAATCCGCTCCACGCCCTTCTGTACACCGAGGACACAGATTCCGAAAGAAATCAGGACGACAAGAACCATCCAGAACGTCAGAGTTCCCGGCGATGCAAGCATTTCACCGAAACGTTCGCTGACCTGTGTGCCGGTTAAAGCCTCACTGCTGAAATCTCCTCTGGCACAGCGGAAGCAGTAATACATCATCCATCCTGCCACCATTGTATAAAACATCATCAGAAGATAGTTGCCTGCCATCCCAAACCATCCATAATGATGCCACTTGCTGCCTTCCGGTTCCAGAACCCGAAAAGAAGCTGCACAGCTTTTCTGGCTTCCGCGCCCCACAGAAAATTCACATACCATGATCGGCCATCCCATCAGAACCAGAAAAACAAGATAAATCAGAATAAATGCTGCACCTCCGTACTTTCCTGTCAGATACGGAAACTTCCATACGTTACCAAGTCCCACGGCACAGCCGGCAGACACCAGAATAAATCCCAGGCGGCTGCCAAATTTTTCTCTTTTCTGCATCACATTCTCTCCCATGTTTTCTATATTGGCCTCCTCAGAGCCTTTGCTCCTGATTATATCGGTTTCTGTATAGTATGTCAAATTTCATTTCACTGCTGCCTGCCCCTCTTGACTTGATCTTTCATACGTTATATTATGAGGATGCCATGAGAAAATGCCGGGGATCCTCAGATTCCGGCGTTATGATAAAGAAAAAAGGAGCAGTTACTACTATGAAATTTATATATCCCGCAGTATTTCGAAAAAAAGAAAACGGCGGCTATCACGCCACCTTTCCCGATCTTGCCTGCTGTAATGCGGATGGCGATACACTGGAAGAGACAGTGGATCTTGCAAATGAAGCGGCTTATGACTGGATTTATCTGGAACTCTCCGAGGGAGGCCATCTTCCTCCTATTACAGACGAAAAAGACATCCCCCTGGAAGAAGGAGATGTCATTCGCAATATCTGTGTGAACGTCCGTCTGACAGACGGCTGGGATGAGTAATCGTTTTACTGTCTCACCGCTTCGCTGATAGCCTCACAGAAGGTCGGATGGGGACGCACTACCGTTCCCATCTGTTCCAGCGTCAGTCCGTTTACGATGGCCGTTCCGAATTCACTGATCATGTCCGTTGCCCTTGCACACATCATCTGAGCCCCGAGAATTCTGTGACTGTCTGCATCGGCGATTACTTTGATGAATCCTCTCTCCTGTCCCGTCAGGACTGTCTTTCCGTTGGCAGACATCGGATATTTTTTCACAAGGACAGATAAGCCTTCCGATTTTGCCTGCTCCTGTGTAATTCCCACCGTTCCGATTTCCGGATCCGTATAAACGCAGGACGGAATCAGATTCGTATCCAGTATTTTTTCACAGCCGTTCATATGGGCAACAGCATTCACAGCCTGTGCGGAAGCAGCGTGGGCAAGCTGAATTTTTCCCGTTACATCTCCTGCCGCATAAATGTTTTCCACACTCGTCTGACCAAACTCATTTACGATAATTTTTCCGCGGTCCATGGCAACTTCCATTCCATCTCCAAACAGCCCCTCCGTGTTGGCTTTTCGGCCGACAGCAGCCAGAATACCGTCTGATTCAACGAGATGCATCTCATCCTTTTCTGAATACCGGCAGATAAGTGCGCCGTTTTCACCGGTAAGAATTTCCTCCACCCGGGCTCCCGTATGTATCTCCACTCCCCTCTTTTTCAGGATCATTTTCAGATTCTGGGAGATCTCTTTATCCATATTGGCCAGAATACGGTCAAGGAACTCAATGACAGTCACCTTACAGCCCAGTGCGCTGTAGACAGAGGCAAATTCCATACCGATTACACCTCCGCCGATGATGGTCAGCCTCGGAAAAACTTCCGTTTTGCAAAGCAGCCCGTCGCTGTCCAACACGCCCGGAAGATCAACGCCCGGAATCGGAGGTACAGACGGCACTGATCCCGTCGCAATCAGTATCTTCTCAGCTGTAAGAATTTTCGGCTCAGCGCCTCCAACCGAAACTTCATGGGGATTCAGAATCGTTCCTGTACCCTCATAAACCGTCACCCTGTTTTTCTTCATCAGAGATGCAATCCCGTAACGGAGCTGCAGCACCACATCTGCCTTGTGAGCCTGTATCCCGGCCATATCACAGCTGACATGATCCGCATGGATGCCGAGATGGTCACAGGACTTCATCTGTGTATACAGCTGTGCAGAATGAAGAATCGTTTTGGTCGGAATGCATCCTCTGTTCAGACACGTACCACCCAGCTCTCTGTTCTCAATCAGTGCTGTTTTTTTTCCTCTTCCGGCACTTTCCACCGCTGCAATATATCCGGCAGGTCCTGCGCCGATGATCACCAGATCATACTGTTCGTTCATTCTATCACCTTCCTGTTACAATATTTCCTGCAGAAGAAGACCGATATCAGTCTTCATGGCCTGCTCCTGTTCAGATTCACCCGGGAGGCGATCCAGGGATTCCAGCAGGTCAGTCTGCGTGTAACGACATCCCTCCCAGGCAGACGGAAGCTTTGCAATCAGCTCCTGATCCATACCGTCTGAAAATGCATTGACGGCCTGTACAACTCCTTCATCAACCTGAAACTGCAGTTCCAGATCTCCCCAGGAAAATCTGCGGGAAGCACTGTACTGAAACGGAATTTTCCGCCCGTATTTCCACTCCCAGGATGCAAATCTTTCTTCTTTTTCCTTTATATCCTCCCAGTCAAGCCTGCTTTCATCAAGGGGCTGCACTTCACAGCCGTAAACATCTCCGAACGACTGTTTCAGCTTCTCTTCCATCAGAGAAACTGTAATCTCCGGATTCAGTTCTTTCAGATTCACAACCCTCGATCTGACAGAATCCACACTCTTTGACTGAAGTTTCTCCTTGGACACATTCAGATATTTTGCCATTTTCTCTCTGTCCGTATCGAGCAGCAGTGTTCCGTGATGGTAACAGAATCCCCTTGATTTGTAAAACGCATTTCCGGAAAACTTCCGGCCGTCTACCGTAATATCGTTACGGCCCGTCTTTCTGGCATCCAGCCCGAGATAACGGACAGCCTGAATGATGACTTCCTGCTGTTTTTCCACATCGTAGTCTTCTTTTCTGACACAGAATGTAAAATTCAGATTGCCGAGATCATGGAAAACGGCTCCTCCTCCGGAGAGGCGGCGGACCAGATAGCCGCCGTCCTCTTCCAGATAGTTTACCTTACATTCTTTCCAGCAGTTCTGGTTTTTGCCGATAACAACTGTCTGTCTGTTCTGCCACAGAAAGAGAATACACTCCCCCGGTTCCACACAAAAAGTGAGAAACTCTTCCATGGCCAGATTTTTATACGGAATCAGATTGTCCGTAATATAAATACTAAGTTTATCAATCATGGTGTCCACCGCCCTGTTGTATATTCTTCTTTAAGCCTCAGCCGGTTCCCAGCGCAGCACCGGTTTTCTTGCCGCACGAACTTCATCCGGTCTTCTGATGTACGTATCAACAGGAGCTTCATGCATCGACTGCGGATCTGCTTTTGCCCGGTCATAAATCTCACGGAAAACAGCAACCACTTCATCCAGAGTTTCACGGCTTTCTGTCTCTGTCGGTTCTATCATCAGCGCCTCGTGCACAATAAGCGGGAAATACATGGTCGGTGGATGGATCCCGTAATCCAGCAATGATTTTGCAATATCCATAGCAGAAACGTCAATGTCATGCTTCATCTGCTCCAGAGTTATGACGAACTCGTGCATGCAGGTCTCATCGTAGGCCATGGGATACAGATCCTTCAGTTTCTCCATCATATAGTTTGCATTCAGGACTGCATTCTTTGACGCTTCCGGAATTCCTTCCTTACCAAGCATCAGAATGTACGTCATGGCACGGACGACTACGAGGAAATTTCCATAGAAAGCTTTTACCTGACCGATGGTATGCTCCGGTTTTACAAAGGACAGTCCTTCCTCTGTCACTTCCACCTGCGGTCCCGGCAGAAATTCTTTCAGGAAAGCTTTGCAGCCCACCGGTCCGCTTCCCGGACCGCCGCCGCCATGCGGTGTGGAAAAGGTCTTGTGAAGATTCAGATGTACCACATCAAATCCCATATCGCCGGGCCTTACCACGCCCATTACGGCATTCAGATTGGCACCGTCATAGTACGCCAGTCCTCCCGCCTCATGAATAATGGAAGTAATCTCAAGAATATTCTTGTCAAACAATCCTACTGTATTTGGATTCGTCAGCATCAGTCCGGCCGTGTCCTCCCCAACAGCCCCTCTCAGCTTCTCCAGATCTACACATCCGTCTGCACCTGAAGGGATACTGATTACGTCAAAGCCAGCCATGGCGGCGCTGGCCGGGTTCGTCCCATGGGCGGAATCCGGTACGATAATTTTCGTTCTTTTTGTATCATTCCGGCTCAAATGGTACGCCTTGATCAGCAGAAGACCCGTGAATTCACCGTGTGCACCTGCTGCCGGCTGCATGGTCACGCCATCCATCCCTGTAATCTCGCACAGCATATCTTCTGTGGTTTTCAGTACTTCCAGTGCTCCCTGAACGGTGTGTTCCGGCTGAAGGGGATGAATCTGGCGAAATCCCGGCAGTGCTGCTGCCGCTTCATTTACCTTCGGATTGTATTTCATCGTACAGGAACCAAGGGGATAAAACCCGTTGTTGACACCGTGTACCTGCTTTGCCAGTTCGGTATAATGTCTGCTCAGCTCATTCTCTGAGAGATGGGGCAGATGCAGCGGTTTCTCCCGCATGGCTGTGCCCGGTTCCACCTCAGGGACATCGCATTCCGGAAGCAGCGTACACTGCTGTCCCTCTTTTCCCCGCTCAAAAATCAGTTTCATAAACCGCACACCTCCTTCACAATCGCTGCCGCCTGATCTATCTCTGCCTTCGTATTCTTTTCCGTTGCACACCAGAGAATCTCATTTCCATTCAGCGGCAGGCCGCCGAGAATTCCCTTCTTTTCCAGTGCGTCCAGAATTGTCCCGGACGGAATCTCAGAAGTTGTAACAAACTCATGGAAGAACGGCCGGCTGTATTTCGGTTTCAGTCCCGCTTTTTCCAATTCGTCTCTTAAGTAGTGCGCCTTTGAAGTACACAGCTTTGCCGCCTGCTTCATTCCTGCCTCGCCCATGGATGCCATGTAGACGCCTGCAGTCAGTGCACACAGTGCCTGATTGGAACAGATATTGCTGCTGGCTTTCTCCCGGCGGATGTGCTGCTCTCTTGCCTGAAGAGTCAGCACGTACGCTCTTTTTCCTTCCCGGTCCACTGTTTCACCCACAATTCTTCCCGGAAGCTTTCTCGTCATCTTTGATGTGGCTGCCATAAATCCCAGATACGGTCCTCCGAAGGAGAGCCCCAGTCCCAGCGGCTGCCCCTCTCCCACGGCAATATCAGCACCGCACTCCGCCGGTGTTCTGATCATTGCAAGAGCAATGGGATTGCAGCCCATGATAAATTTCGCACCTGCCTGATGTACAATCTCTCCAAGTCCGTCTGCGTCTTCCAGATTTCCGAAGTAATTGGGCTGCTGCAGATAAAAGCATGCGCTGTCGTCTCCCATCATCTGACGAAGCGCTTCTTTATCAGTCACTCCGTCCTTCTCAGGAACAATCACAACCTTCGTATTGCTGCCGAAGCAGTAAGTCCGGATCACTTCAATTACCTGCGGATTCGCGGCAGCTGACACATAAGCTACTTCGCGTTTCCGCTCTCTGCACATGGCAACTGCTTCTGCTGCTGCCGTTGCTCCGTCATAGACAGAGGCATTGGATGTATCCATCCCTGTCAGTTCACAGATCATCGTCTGATACTCAAAAATTGACTGGAGAATTCCCTGACTGATTTCAGCCTGATACGGGGTGTATGCCGTTACGAATTCTTCTTTTCCGACAACACTGCCCACAACAGCAGGCACATAGTGATTATACGCACCGGCACCGCGGAAAATATGACGGAATACCTTATTTTTCCCGGCAGTATCTTCCATTTTCTCCATTGCTTCCATTTCGCTGACACCGGATGGCAGATGCAGCTCCTTTAACTTCACCTGATCCGGAATATGCGCAAACAGTTCATCAAAGCTGCCATAACCGATTTCGGCAAGCATTGACTGCTGTTCCTCTTTTGTGTTTGGTAAATAAGATCCCATGACACTTCCTCCCTTACTGATGCAGGAATCTGTTATTCTTCCTCGCTCTCATAAAATCTGATATACGCATCTGCATCCATCAGCTCATCCTGCTCTGTAATGTTTTCTACTCTGATCAGCCATGCTTCATAAGGGCTCTCATTCATTCTCTCCGGCGCATCCAGCAGCTCCTCATTCACTTCCGCAACGGTAGCGCTTACCGGTGAGAATACATCAGATACTGCCTTTACTGATTCTACGTCCGCAAATGCTTCTCCCGCAGTTACCTCATCGCCGACTTCCGGCAGATTGACAAAAACAAGGTCGCCCAGTGCATCCTGTGCATAATCGGTCAGTCCGATCAGTGCTGTTCCGTCTTCCAGAAATTTAACCCATTCATGTGATTTGCTGTACTTCAGTTCTGTTGGATGATTCATACTATTGTCCTCCTTTATTTCAGGCATTCTGCCTGTATCCTTATACTTTACGGTGTGTCAGACCGTTTTATCCATTGATTCGTATCTGTTTCTACTTTCCTTTTCTGTAAAACGGAAGAGGCACGACCTCTGCTGCCACCCTTCGGCCGCGAACCTCCGCCTCCACTTTTGTGCCTGCTGCCGTATAATCCACATCCAGAAGTGCCATGGCAACAGGTGCTTTCAGGTACGGACAGTGTGTTCCCGAGGTGGTGATGCCGACTTTTTTATCTCCGGCGTAAACATCGGTATGTTCCCGGATAATGCCTCTGCCTGTCACCTTCAGTCCCACTCTCTTTCTTGTCAGAGGACCGCGCTGAAGAATCGCATCTTTTCCGATAAATTCCTCTTTGTCCATCTTCACAAACATACCGAGTCCGGCTTCCAGCGGAGTGATTGTATCATCCA
Source organism: Candidatus Choladocola sp. (assembly GCA_034093895.1). Classification (GTDB taxonomy): domain Bacteria; phylum Bacillota; class Clostridia; order Lachnospirales; family Lachnospiraceae; genus Choladousia. The sequence continues at coordinate 13,768 of JAXEBU010000069.1, forward strand.
TCTCATGGCCGTAAAGCGGCATTGCAGCTTCCAGACGCAGCGTATCCCGTGCACCCAGACCACAGGGAATCAGCCCCTCTTCTTTGCCCGTCTCCAGCAGAAGCTCCCACAGCTTTGATGCTTCAGCCGCAGCCAGGTAAAACTCAAATCCGTCTTCTCCCGTATATCCTGTTCTGGAAATAATACAGTCCATACCGCCCACCGTCCGATGAAACAGCGCACTGTAATACTTCTTCGGGATATCCTCTTCCGGTACCAGTTTTCTCAGGATTTCTTCTGCCTTTGGCCCCTGCAGTGCAATCTGTGCCACATCGGCTGAAATATCCGTAAATACGGCATCACCAGACTCATGTGCTTTCATCCACGCAAAGTCCTTGTCCTTATTTGCGGCATTCACCACAATAAAGTAATGATCCTCCCTGACCTTATATACGATCAGATCGTCCACAACGCCGCCGTCCTCATTGCACATGGGACTGTAGCGCGCCTGTCCGTCATACATGGTCGTATAATCATTCGTCAGGAGATGATTCAGATTCTTCACCGCATCCGTTCCGATACAGGTGATCTCTCCCATGTGGGACACATCGAACAGCCCGCACCCCGTACGCACTGCCATGTGCTCCGCAATCACTCCGCTCTCATACTGAACGGGAAGCAGATAGCCTGCAAAAGGTACGATCTTTCCTTTGTACTTCACGTGTGTCTCATACAGTGGTGTTTTCAGTTCCATAGCTTTCCCTCCTGTTTTTTCTTGTCGCGTTAATGCAATGTAAAAAGACGCATAAACAAGCCGGAACCTCAGTGTGCTCCACCTGTCTATGCGTCTCTGTCTTTTTACCTGAAAGATTCTCCCGACGGATGTCAGGATTACTTCATGGGTGCTCCTTTGTCTCTCCAGAGTGCCGTCTGAATCATGTCATTTTGCCTGAGAGTTTCTGCATATTCCCCTTCGGCTCCGCAGATGATGACTGCGGCATCTCCCTGATTCTTCGTCCGGCTGATTCAATTGTTTTTACTTATAGTCAGTGTATCATAGCGATAAATTTTCTGTCAACAGCTTTTTGATTGAATTTATTTCAGTTTAAATCCCATACGCTGTTCCAGATAATGAATAATCACATCGACACATCCCTGATATCCGAGAACATCCGTCCGCAGACAGAGATCGTAGTTTTCCGGGTTCTTCCACTTTTTTCCCGTGTGATACTTGTAATAGTCACTGCGATATCTGTTTATGCTTTTAATATGCCGGTTGACACCCAGTTCATCCGTCTGCATGATCTCCTGTTCCCGTTTAAAGCACGCTTCCGGAGAGGCCGTCAGGAATATGCTGACTGCATTCGGTCTGTCCTTCAGAACAAAATCGGCTGCCCTGCCGAGTACCACAAAGCTCTCCTTCTTCAGCAGTCCCTTCAGTACCTTTGCCTGAAATTCAAAGAGACGCCGGTCAGACAGAAGGTTTCCGCTCTCAGGAGGAATATCCTCCCCGTTGTAAACAGACTTTGAAACCTTGTAAAGAATTGTCTTCTTTACGTCCTGATCCGCCTTTGCAAACAGCTTCTCATTGATTCCGGAATCATCGGAAGCCAGACGAAGCAGCTTCCTGTCATGCAGGTCGATATCCAGCTGTTCTGCCAGCATTTTTCCGATTACTGTTCCGCCGGAACCGCACGTTCTGGTAATACATACTGCAAAAAAATCTTTATCCATAATCACTGCCTTTTCCTTTCCCGGATTCTGGTTCTTTCTTCTTTCTGCATCAGAACTGATGCAGAATCACTGACCAAGATATGCTTTCTTCACACGCTCATCCTGCAGAAGCTCCCTGGCGTCACCGCTGATGGAAATCTTTCCCGTCTCCAGCACGTAAGCACGGTCAGCAATTGAAAGTGCCATCTTTGCATTCTGCTCATTGAGCAGAACCGTAATTCCCGCCTCATGGATCTCCCTGATAATCGCAAATACTTCTTTCACCAGCAGAGGGGACAGTCCCATGGACGGCTCGTCCATCAGAATAATGGAAGGCTTGCTCATCAGCGCTCTTCCCACGGCCAGCATCTGCTGCTCACCGCCGGAAAGCGTTCCTGCCAGCTGTCTGCGGCGCTCTTTCAGTCTCGGAAACTTCTCATAGACATCCTTCATAACAGAGGAAGTCTGTTCTTTATTCTTACTGATATACGCTCCCATCTGCAGGTTCTCTTCCACTGTCATCTCCGGGAAAACGTGACGTCCTTCCGGCACGTGTGCAATGCCGAGACTGATGATTCTGGAAGGCTCTGTTTTCAGGAGATCCTGGCCATTGTACGTAATAGAACCGCTTTTCGCTTTCGTAAGACCCGATATCGTGTGAAGCGTTGTTGTCTTTCCCGCTCCGTTTGCTCCGATCAGCGTTACGATCTCGCCCGGTTTCACATCAAAGCTGATTCCCTTGATCGCCTCCACTGCACCGTAATTCACATACAAATCTTTAATCTCTAACATAGCGCCCTCCCTACTCGTCATCTTTTCCGAGATATGCTTCAATAACCTTCGGATTGTTCGCTATCTCCTCCGGTGTTCCGCATGCGATCGTCACGCCGTAATCAATCACCTGAATTCTCTCACAGATTTTCATTACGAGTGACATATCGTGTTCGATCAGAAGAACAGAAATACCGAATTCATCTCTGATATGGTTTATGATATCCAGCAGTTCAGCCGTCTCTGTGGGATTCATGCCTGCGGCAGGCTCATCCAGCAGCAGCAGCTTCATCCCGGTAGCAAGGGTTCTTGCTATTTCCAGTCTCCTCTGCTCTCCATAGGGAAGGTTTTCAGCCGTGTATCCTGCCTTATCTTCCAGATGTACAATTTTCAGCAGTTCCAGTGCTCTCGCATCCGTTTCCGCCTCTTCCTCCCAGTATCTTTTTGTGCGGAAAACGGCAGTAACAAAACTGTACTTCATGTTCTTGTTCATTGCCACTTTTACATTTTCCAGAACCGTCATCTTTTTAAAAAGACGGATATTCTGAAATGTTCTGGCAATGCCCGCTTCAACCACCTGATGTGTCTTCCTGCCGTTCATTTTATCACCGCAGAGATAAAAAGCTCCTTCTGTGGGCTGGTAAACACCGGTCAGCAGGTTGAACACAGTCGTTTTGCCTGCTCCATTCGGTCCGATCAGGCCCACCAGCTCTGATTCACCGATTACCATATTAAAATCATCCACAGCCTTCAGTCCGCCGAACTGAATACCGAGGTGAGAAGCCTGTAATACAGGAACTGTGTTTTTCTCCATACTACTGTTCCTCCTTTCCGCTGACTTTGCCTGTAATGCGGCCGATCAGTCTTCCAAGGGAAAACTCCCAGGTGCCGAAGACTCCGCCCGGACGGAAAATCATTACAAGAACGAGAACGATCGAATAGCCCAGCATTCTGTATTTCGCAAATGCGCGCATAGCCTCCGGAAGAGCTGACAGGAAGGTTGCACCGATGATGGAGCCTGTCATGGAACCTGTACCGCCGATGATTACCTCAGTCAGAAACTCTGCCGAATACATGAAGTTGAATGAAGTCGGAATCATTGCAGTCATATAGTGGGCATAAATTGCACCTGCAACGCCTGCAAAAAATGCCGAAACTGTAAATGTCATTACTTTATAGAATGTAACGTTGACGCCCGATGCGGAAGCCGCAATGTAATCCTCACGGATTGCCTTCACCGTACGACCGAACCTGGAACGGATAAACATATACATGACGGTGACACAGATGACCGTTACCCAGAATACCCAGTAAAAGTTGGAGAGCTTTGCAATACCGGACATGGTTCTTCCGCCGCCCGTAATTTCGAAGTTGGTAAAAGCCACACGGATAATTTCGGCAAATGCCACGGTAACAATCGCCAGATAATCACCGCGCAGTTTCAGTGTGGGAATACCCACCAGCACACCGGTGATGGCAGCTGCAATCCCTCCTGCCAGAAGTGCAATGAGAAACAGCGGAAAATCAGCAATGCCTTTCTGTGCCAGTTCATTTGTCAGCACTGCAGAGGCGTACGCTCCCACCGACATAAAGCCGGCATGTCCCAGTGAAAATTCTCCCATTATGCCCACCAGAAGATTCAGGGAGGTCACCATGATGATCGTATAGCAGGCTGTCGTTGCAATTCCTTTCAGATAGCTGGTTCTCGTTCCGAATACCCCTGTCTCAAAAACAGCGTACAGTACAAAAAACAGGAGAATCAGGCCGATAAAGTTGATCAGATAATTCTTCTTTATTCTTTTTGGCATCTTTCTTCTCCTCCTCTCACACTTTCTCGCCAACATTTTTGCCGAGAATTCCGGACGGTTTGATCAGAAGCACAACGATCAGAATGCCGTATGTAATTGCTTCGTACCAGCCCGGTGCAATATATACCTTTACGAGAATCTCGATCAGGCCGACAATCAGGCCACCCAGCATGGCACCCGGTATGATACCGATTCCGCCGAGCACTGCTGCAATAAAGGCCTTGATACCCATCATGGATCCCATATCTGTCGTACATCTCGGATAGGTGGAACAGTACATCAGAGCTGCAACTGCAGCAAGAGCAGAACCGATGGCAAATGTAATTGTAATAATCCTGTTTACATTAATTCCCACGATTGTGGCAGCTTCCCGATCCTGTGGTACGGCACGCATGGCCTTTCCAAGCTTTGTCATACGGACGAACAGTGTAAGAAGAACCATAATCGCCAGCCCGATTCCGAGTGTCAGGAGATATTTCATCTGAATTTTCGCACCGAGGATCTCAACCATCGGCAGATCAAAGATCTTTACCACCGTCTTCGGGTTGCCTCCGAAGAGTACCATGGCCAGGTTTTCCAGGAAAAGGCTCATTGCCAGAGCCGTAATCAGCGCCGACATGGATCCTGAATTACGTACCGGCTTATAGGCAATCCGTTCCACCAGAACGCCTACAACGGTACATGCGATGATCGCCAGGAAAACTGCCATCCAGGCCGGCATTCCATAGCTGATCATCAATGGTGCTGTATAAAACATGGTGTATGCTCCTACCATGATAAAATCACCGTGAGCAAAATTGATCATTCTCAAGATACCGTATACCATCGTATACCCAAGAGCGATCAGCGCATAAATAGCACCCTGATTCAGCCCGTTAATAATACTCTGTACTAATATTGACACCGTTTACCTCCCGTTTCGTTCCGAGGCAGCCGGAAGAAGCACGAATACCGGGCTGCTTCCGGCTATCTCGGAGTTTTTCTGTAAAAGCAGGCCGGATGGATACAGCCTGCTCACATCTGTGTGTGATAAGCCACAGCCATCCGGCAAATCCGTCAGAATATTATTCCTGCGGAGAAATCGTCTCCAGCCACTTAATCTGGCCGTCTTCGTATGTGTTGACTACAACCGGTTTGATTGCGTCGCCGTTTTCATCCAGATAGATGTCGCCTGCAACACCGCTGAACGTCATCTCCGTCATACCGGAAACGAGAGATTCCGTATCGGAGCCGCCACCGTTCTCAGCAGCTTCCACAAGCATATACATTGCATCGTAGTACAGTGCCGCACATGCATTCAGGCTCTCATCTCCGTATTTTTCTGTGTATTTTGAAACAAATTCCTGTACTGCCGGTGAGGTATCTTCTGATGAATAGTGGTTTGTGAAGTAACAGTTCTCAAAGTAATCCTCCAGACCTGTGGTATCGGAACCGTCCCAGCCGTCGCCACCCATGATGGCACCTTCAAATCCTGCATCTCTTACCTGCTGTACGAGAAGCGGTACCGTATCAAGGAAGCACGGATAGAATACCATATCAACACCGGCTGCCACTGCCTGAGTAGCCTGAGCCGTGAAATCCGTATCTGTTGTTGTACACTCACCGACGTAAGCTACTTCAATTCCCAGTGCTTCCGCACTTTCAATAAATGCATCTTTCAGACCGTTTGAATAATCATCATCTTTTGCATAAATAATCGCTACTGTCTTATAGCCCTGTTCATTTGCAAACTGTGCAGCCATCTCACCCTGGAACGGATCGATGAAACAGTTACGGAAAATCGTCGGTCCGATCTGTGTTACCTGAACATTTGTTGCACCTGTTGCCAGAAGCAGCATATTATCTTCTGCCGCAAGCTCTGCCATCGGCAGTGTTACAGATGAAAAGAAGGAACCTACAATTGCCTCCGGAGATTCTGCCATCAGTGAATTGTATGCATTGACTGCCTGCTTTGCGTCTTTTGCATCATCGGCAACCTTTCCGCCGTTTACAATTTCAATCTTATACTCGGAATCTGATGCGTTGATCTCTTCCACTGCCATGTCAACTGCGTTCTGAGCGCCCTCACCGTAAACCGCAGAACCGCCTGTCATAGCACATACGGC
>JAXEBU010000070.1:0-5735 GCA_034093895.1 Candidatus Choladocola sp.
CAAGACGCTGCGTCAGAAACTGGGCAGCGCCGGAACCATGATCAAAACAGTGAGAAACGTTGGATATATGCTGACTGGAGAAAACTGATACCATGAAAAAAAAGATTAACAGGTACCTTCTTACAACTGCATTCCTGACACTGGTGGCAACCCTGCTTATGGTGGTTGCCATCTTTCATCATATGTATAAGGAGCAGGTAATTGATGATATGCGGACGTATGCACTGCTTCTGCAGGGCATGGCGGCTTCCGGTGAGGAGCTGGAAGCACATTATACAAATCCCGATCCGGAGCTTCGTGTTACGGTGATTGAGCAGGACGGAACGGTTATTTTTGACAGTAGTACGGGAACATCCGTCGAAAATCATGCAGACCGTCCGGAATTTCAGGAGGCGGAGCAGGAGGGAGAGGCGTATTCCGTCCGTCATTCAGCCACACTGAACAGTGACATGTATTACTATGCCGTACAGCTTAAAAATGGAGATGTGCTCCGGATCAGCAAAGCGGCTGCCAGTATCTGGAGTGTATTTACCAATACAACCATCGGCCTTGTGGCAATTGCGGTTCTGATGATGGTGATATGTACCGTTCTGGCCCGGTATATTACGGAAAGCCTGGTGCGGCCCATCGAAAAGTTGGCTTCTGATATTGACAATATCGAAGAGATCGATACGTACGAGGAGCTGGTGCCCTTTATCACAACAATCCGCCAGCAGCATACAGACATTATTAAGAATTCCAGAATGCGCCAGGAATTTACGGCCAATGTGACACATGAGCTGAAGACACCGCTGACCTCAATTTCCGGATATGCGGAACTGATCGAGACAGGAATTGCAGGCGAAAACGAGGTCAGACGTTTTGCACAGCAGATCCACCAGAATGCAAAACGGCTGCTGACACTGATCAATGATATTATTCAGCTTTCCGAGCTGGATTCCGGCAGGACAGAGCTGAATTACAGTGAGATTGATCTTTACCAGATTGCCTCCACCTGCGTGGAAATGCTTCGTCTAAACGCGGAAAATCACGGAATTCATATCGAATGCTGCGGAAGCCGCTGCATGATTCACGGCGATAAGAGCATGATCGAAGAACTGGTTTACAACCTCTGCGACAACGCCATCCGGTACAACCGCCTTGGCGGAAAGGTGGAAGTCCTGGCAGAAAGGCGCGGCGGCAGGTCGGTGCTGTCCGTCAGAGATACTGGAATCGGTATTCCAAAAGAAAGCCAGGAACGTGTATTTGAACGTTTTTACCGGGTGGACAAGAGCCGTTCCAAGCTTACCGGCGGAACAGGACTCGGTCTGGCTATCGTAAAGCATATTGTGGCACAGCATAATGCACAGCTGGAGCTGAAGAGCGAGGTGGGCGTCGGTACGGAGATTACGGTGGTGTTTGATGAAAAACGATAATGCCCTCTTGACTATTATCTGAGAATAGTGCAATATATTGTGGAGAATAATAATTGCGCAGGCAATTTTACAGCTGCCGAAGGGGATGCGGCAGTGAAATCTGTGATCAGAAGGGTAAGGGACGAAAGTTGAAAAAAAAGAGAAAAGGATTAAAGATTGCTGTTATCACCATCGTTGTTCTGATAGCTGCCGGACTGGGAGCTCTGGGATATTATCTGTATGAGCAGGCGAACAGCGGTCTTTTTTTTGAAGATACCGTAATTAACGGTTATGACGTATCCGGTAAGACGTGTAAAGAAGTGCTGCTGATGCTGGAAAAGGAGTACAGTGCACCGAAAGTGGAAATCAGGGAGAAAGGGGAGAGTGCTTTGAAGCTGACATTTGAGGAGATGGGATATACCATTGACCAGATGGAGCTGCTTTCCAATATCCAGAACTGTATGCATGAACAGAATCTGGGACTCCTGTTCAGCCTGATGGAAGGAAATACTTTTGAGATTGATGTCCCGTTCCGGTTTGATGAAGATGTCTTTAGTAAGGCTGTTTCGGCTGCAAACTTTTCTTCTCCGCGTGTTTCCAGTCAGGATGCCACGCTGGAATATAACGGAACGGAGTACTACATTGAACCTGAGATTTACGGTAATGAGCTGGATGACGCCGACCTTCAGGTGATGGTACGTGATTACGTGGACAAGATGGTGGATGCTGACAGACCGCAGCCGGACGGTGAGATTGATGTTCCGGAATCCTTTTATTTCATTCCGGCTGTGACGCAGGACGACAGCGAGATGAATACCCTGATGAACCTGTACAATTCTTACTGCAAGGCGAAAATCACGCTGACCTTTGGCAGGAAGAGTGAAGTCATCGACTGGGATACGATTCAGGACTGGCTGATTATTGAGGATGGTACAGCCGTTGTGGATGAAGAGGACGTGTATAACTACGTATATGAACTGGCTGCAAAATACGATACGCTGTATCATCAGAGAGAGTTCACGACGCATGCCGGAAATGTGATTACGTACGAGAGCAGTGATTACGGCTATCAGATTGACAAGGATGCGGAGGCGTCTCAGCTGATCAGTGATATCAACAGCAATACGGAAGTGGAACGGGAGCCTGTATATGCAGTAAAAGGATACAAGCGGAACGGACGTGATGATATCGCCGGAAATTACGTGGAGGTAGACCTCACACAGCAGCACGTCTGGTTTTATAAAGACGGAAAGCTGATCGTTGAGACAGACTGTGTATCCGGACTTCCGAAGGACGGCCGCGAAACGGTGACCGGCGTCTTCTCAATTCCGTACAAAAAGAGCCCGGAGGTACTCAAGGGAGATACCTGGGAGCAGAAGGTGACGTACTGGATGCCGTTCTATGACGGACAGGGACTTCACGATGCACCGTGGAGAACCTCCTTTGGAGGCAACATCTATCAGACCAACGGCTCTCACGGCTGCGTAAATCTTCCGGCCGATGCGGCAAAAACCATATACGACAATATGGAAGAGCGGATGGCGATCTTCCTGTATAAATAATACAGCAGATTCTTTTTATCCCGGAAAATAAGATGAATCCATTGTACCGTAGCGTACCAGAGAATATTCACTCCCCGGTCATCACCGAAAGGCTTGCTGGCCGGGGAGTATTGTATGTCCGGACTATGCCGTATAACAGGCATTCGGATTGAAAAATTGACACATTTTCATAGAATGACGGACTATTCCATCACGTAAAAAATGATTACAATGTGGATGAGTAATGTGACAGGGGAGGAGACTCATGCATTTTTTACAGCTGGAATACTGTAAGCTTCAGGCGGGATGTCTGGTGCTCATTCTTTATCTTGCTTTCATTTACTATAAGGAGCGGAAACGCTTTCACCTCGCCGGAAGACGGACGCTTTACGACTGGCTGCTGGCGGAGGGAATTGCCTGTCTGCTGCTGGACGGGATTACAGCCTGTACGGTCAACCATCAGGAACTGGTAAACGCTGGTTTGAATCTGGTGCTGCACGGGATGTTTCTGATCAGCATTGACGGGTTGATTTTTCTTCTGCTTTTGTATATGCTGGATACAACAGAAGGACTGCCGGTACAGTGGCAAAAAAGACTGCTTCTGGCCATGCCGTTTCTGGTAAACGTTCTGATTGTGGTGTGGAATCTACCTACTCTGGAATACCGACAGGGACTGGCAGGTTATTATTCCATGGGAATTTCCGTTTATACATGCTTCGCAATGGCTGCAATCTATATTTCTGTGACTATATTTCACGTATTCCGGTGCTGGAATTCCATAGAGAGCCACAAGCGGATCAATATGATTACAAATTTTTTCGTAGTGGCAGGTGTGACAGGATATCAGATGCTCGTTCCGGACTCCCTTGTCTCCGGTATTGGCACGACGCTGCTGCTTGTTGGCGCTTATGTGAACCAGGAGAATCCGGCCATGAAAGAACTGAGCCGGTATCATGATGAAATGGTGATGGGCTTTGCCACACTGATTGAGAACCGGGACAGCAGTACCGGTGGTCACGTAAAACGTACAACCCGATATGTGGAGCTTCTGGTGGGAGAACTGAAAAAGCGCGGTTATTATTCTGACATTCTGAGCAGAGATTATATAAATAATCTTCTGAAAGCAGCACCTATGCATGATATCGGAAAAATTGCCGTTCCCGATGCAGTGCTTCAGAAACCGGGGAGACTGTCACCGGAGGAATTTGAGATCATGAAACAGCATACTTCCAGAGGCGGTGAGATGATACAGGAGACCTTTGGACGCATGGGAGATGAGCAGTTTCTTGAGATTGTGACCCAGATCGCCAGATACCATCATGAAAAATGGAACGGCCGCGGTTACCCGGAAGGTCTGAAACGAAAGGAAATACCACTCTGCGCCAGAATTATGGCGATTGCAGACGTGTTCGATGCTGTGTCGGCAGACCGCTGCTACCGGGCAGCACTCCCGCTGGAGAAGTGTTTTGAGATAATACAGGATGGCAGCGGTCAGGATTTTGATCCGATTCTGGCGGAGATATTTCTGGACTTGCGTGAAGAAGTGCGAAAAGTGAAGGAGGGGCGCAATGAGACTGAAAAATATACTTATCGTTGTGAAGGATATTGAAAGATCCAGGAGGTTCTATCACGACCTGTTTGGCCTGGAGCTGATTGCAGATCATGACGGCAATATGGTACTGACAGAGGGGCTGGTACTTCAGGAGGAGTCTGTCTGGAAAGAGTTTACCGGAAAGGAAGTAATTCCCGAGAATAATGCAAGTGAACTGTACTTTGAAGAGACAGATCTGGAATCATTTGCAGCAAAGCTCGAAGCGTATGACCCGCCCGTCACGTATGTGAATCAATGGATGGAGCATTCCTGGGGACAGAAGGTGATCCGGTTCTATGATCCGGATGGGAACCTGATCGAAGTAGGGACGCCGGTACGGCAATCGTGAACGCATTTTAACCAGAATCATATTGTAAAAGAACGTTTTCAGGGAATTCAGGCAAATACCTCTCCCTATCTTATGCTGAATTGAATGCTTCTGCAGATTAGCAGTGCTCGGAACCGGAATGCTTTGCGGAAGAAATGATGAGACTGACCGGAATCGGTGAACTTCGGATCTGGGGCGGATGCTGCGGCACAAACAACCGGCATATGGAGTGCGTGGCAGAAAAGCTGTCTTGTAAAACTTATGTATCATTTTCAAAGTAATACTTGAAAATAGCACAGTATGTTGCAGAAAACGTACACCAATTTTGCGTGACCGTACACCAATCGTACACCAATTGAAAAAAATAAAGGAAAAATATAGAAAAAATAATGCAAAAATTTGTGGATAATTATCAAAAAAAGACCTTGAAAATCCAGTAAAAATAGTATATAATTGCTACTAATTTAAGAAATGATTCTTCGGGGCGGGGTGTAAATCCCCACCGGCGGTATAGTCCGCGACCCGCGCAAGCGGCTGATCCGGTGACATCTGATGCAGGATGAATTCCGGAACCGACAGTATAGTCTGGATGAGAGAAGAAAGCAGAGTATTTGTGATAGTATGAGGCTGCCACGAAGATTTTTCCGATGGGAAGATATCGTGACAGCTTTTTTTATCGTATAGGAAACTTCATTTCCTATACGATAAAAACGCTCCGCGGAGATGCGCAGTCGCGTGCAGATAAAATGTCAGCAGAGCTGACCACGCCCGGCGCGCAAAAGCAGTCAAGCCCCTCATGAGTGAGGAAATGGGGAGCTGATGGCAGGCTTGCCTGCTTTTGTTCTGCAGGAAATTTCGTTTCACGGGAAAGCCCGCCGGAG
>JAXEBU010000071.1:0-10033 GCA_034093895.1 Candidatus Choladocola sp.
CCCTCCGGCGGGCAGAGCGGAATACCGGCCTTCAGCTTTCCGGAAACATCCAGCAGCTTTGCGCCTTCTTCCGTAAGTGAACCTGCATCCTCACCGGCTGTCAGCACCTTCGGCATGATATCTCTCAGTTTCCATCCAAATCCCTTCGGAGCAACAAGCTCATCAAATTTGGCGATCATTTCTTCATTGAAATCCTTCGTAGCAATATCGATCGGGAACATACCGGAAGCCTCTCCCACACCGATCACCTTCCGGCCTGTCATCTGCCAGTGAATATAGCCTGCCAGTGTTGTGAAATATGCAACATCTTTCACATGCTCTTCTCCGTTCAGGATCGACTGGTACAGATGCGCGATGCTCCATCTCTGCGGAATATTGTAGCTGAACAGATCAAAGAGCTGTGCGGCAGCTTCTCCCGTAATGGTATTTCTCCAGGTGCGAAACGGCACCAGAAGTTCATTTTCCTTATTGAATGCCATGTACCCGTGCATCATGCCGCTGAAACCGATGGCTGCCAGAGTTTCAATCTCTGTATCGTACTTTTTCTTAACATCGGCAACAAGATCACTGTAGCAGCCCTGCAGTCCCGCCCAGACTGCATCCAGGCTGTATGTCCAGACACCGTTTACCAGCTGGTTTTCCCAGTCGTGACTTCCTGAAGCAATCGGTGCATTGTCCTCCCCAATCAGAACCGCTTTGATTCTTGTGGAACCGAACTCAATTCCAAGAACCGCTTTCCCATTTTCAATTATACTTTTCGTTTTGTTAATATCGAGACTCATTTCCTGTATCCTCCTAATTTACCTTCTCTTTCCGGTTTTCCCCCAAGCCCGGATATGTAATTATCATATCATGATTCCGTTTCATCCGCTACTGATTTTTTATGAATATCGTTGTGTATTTTTCTCATTTCCACTCTGTTTTTATCAGTTTCAGCCAACGTTTCCGTCCCTCCGCTTCAATTCCTGCCGTCTGCGTTATTCCCCTTTGTTTCAGTCGTATTCAGCTGTTTTTTTCCAAGGCGTACATCCTCCATCAGATCACTCAGTTCCTCAGGCAGCCGGTCAAACAGATAATTTTTTCCGCCCTTCGCCGGACCGAGATACGCTTCTCTGATCTCCCGGCTTGTCAGTTCCAGCTCTTCCCTGAGTCCGTTCGCCGACATCCTTGTTGCACCCTCAGCGAGAATGATCACCTGCTCCAGAGCATCCGATGTGGCCACGGTCACATGATACTTTCTTCCGATCTCATGGACCGTCTTTTCAATATACTGATCGGCAGTCTCCGCTTCCTTCGTATAAACAACGTAAATATTATGATACTTCTGAACTTCACCGCGGTTTCCTTCCACCCGGTACGCATCAAACACGAGAATCAGATTTACTTTTTTATAGCCCTGATAATTGCAGAGAATATCCATCAGCTTCGTTCTCGCTCCTGCCAGATTGTCTTTGGCCATCTCCTTTAATTCATCCCAGGCAAAAATGATATTATATCCGTCAACCAGAAGATACTCCTCCAGTTCTTCCTTTCCGGCCGGTCTTGTCCTGACCGGAGCTTCCACTCTCCTGCTCTTTGTATAGCGGCTGCGTTCCCGGCCGGAAGAGCCGTAGGTACGGGCAAAGATTTCTTCCAGCTCTTTCTCATCGACAAAACCTCCGGAGCCGGAGCTTCCCGTTCTCTTTTCTGCAGCATGGATTGCTGCCGTCTTTACCGGCTCCTCCTTTCGTATGCTTTCCAGGTGCATATACCGGGGAACCTGATCCCAGTTCACCACAAATCCCGCTCCATGGGCACAGAAAACAGAACCGGTGGGATTGTCCTGATCTGCTTCCGGATCATATCCTTTTTCCGCAATCACTTCTTCCGCATTATGGCATTCCTCATACCCTTTCAGAACACAGGAAAGCCTGCCGCGGCCTTTCGTATACGCCAGAAGCTCCGTCTGATAACCGCGCATGGTGACCACAGGTGCACTTCCTGTGATGACTGCCGTATCACCGGCCATCACAGGCGGCGCAAAACTTCCGCTCATCTTCTGAATATCCGTCATGGCTCTTCCCACATTTTCTGCCGGAATTTCCATGGAAAACCGGTAAACCGGCTCCAGAAGAATGCTCTCTCCACACCGGAGTCCCTGACGTACCGCACGGTACGTCGCCTGGCGGAAATCGCCGCCTTCCGTATGCTTCTGGTGTGCCCGTCCTGCTACCAGTGTGATTCTGAGATCCGTAATCTCTGACCCGGTCAGCACACCGCGATGCTTTTTTTCTTCCAGATGGGTCAGAATCAGGCGCTGCCAGTTGCGGTCCAGCATGTCTTCGCTGCAGTCTGCAAAAAACTGCATTCCGCTGCCCCGTTCTCCCGGCTCCAGCAGAAGATGGACCTCCGCATAATGGCGCAGCGGTTCAAAATGGCCTACTCCTTCCACCACATCCCGCAGCGTCTCTTTATACACAATATTTCCAGCGCCGAATTCCACACGGATTCCAAAACGCTGAAGAATGATATTTTTCAGAACTTCAATCTGTACCTCCCCCATCAGCTGTGCATGAATTTCTCCCAGCTGCTCATCCCAGACAATGTGAAGCTGGGGTTCCTCTTCTTCCAGCTGGCGCAGTTTCAGAAAGGTACGGTATACATCACATTCTTCCGGAAGACAGATCTGATATGATAAAACAGGCTCCAGAACCGGAATCTCTGCCTCACATTCTCCGCCCAGGCCTTCACCGGCATACGTTTTTTCCAGTCCCGTAACCGCGCAGACCATTCCGGCTTCCGCTTCCGGCACCGTCCGATAGGATCCGCCGGAATAAATCCGGATCTGATTCACCTTCTCCTCCCAGATCTCATTTTCCCGGATAACGCCTGTCATTTCACCGGAAGCACGTCCATCTGCCGGATTCTCTTTTTTTCTGTTCGTCAGAAGATCCTTTACTTTCAGAGTTCCGCCTGTAATCTTCAGATGCGTCAGACGGTTTCCCTGGGCATCACGTGAAATTTTGTATACTCTGGCTCCGAACTGCTCCGGATAACAGATATTCCTGCTGTACCGGCGAATGCCTTCCAGAAGCGCATCCACACCCTCCAGCTTCAGCGCCGATCCAAAATAGCAGGGAAACACGCTTCGTCCGGCGATCAGGGCAGAAATCTCTTCTTCCGTTATTTCACCACACTCCAGATACTGCTCCAGCAATGTTTCATCGCACATGGCCAGATTTTCCAGAAAATCTTCCGTATCCGCCCCACTGCTGAAATCAATGCAGCGACTGTCAAGACGGCCGGTCAGCTCTTCCATTTGTTTTTTCCTGTCGGTTCCCGGCTGATCCATTTTGTTAATAAACAGAAATACCGGTATCTCATATCGTTTCAGAAGTTTCCACAGTGTCTCCACATGACCCTGCACTCCGTCTGCGCCGCTGATCACCAGAACGGCATAATCGAGAATCTGAAGCGTTCGTTCCATCTCCGCCGAAAAATCAACATGCCCCGGCGTATCCACCAGCGTCACCGGAACATCCTCCAGCATAAGCTCCGCCTGCTTGGAAAAAATGGTGATCCCTCTGGATCTCTCCAGTTCAAAATTGTCAAGAAACGCATCCTGATGATCCACGCGTCCCAGCTTCCGGATACTTCCGGTCAGGTACAGAATTCCTTCCGCCAGTGTAGTTTTTCCCGCATCCACATGGGCGAGAACCCCAATTACCAGTCTTTTTTTCTCCATATTTTCAACATCCTGTATTTTATGTAATTTTCAGAGTTTCAACAGTTATTGTATATTATACACGAATATGCTATAATGTCCAATAAACTGACGTTTCGTTACAGTCCATTATCGTTTCATATAGAAAGCAGGTTCCATGAAAAAACAGCAACTACGTTCTGACACACTCAGAAGTTATTCTAAGCTGCTCTGCTCTTTTCTTGTTCTGATCATTGCCAGTCTTCTTGTCTTCTTTTACTGTGTCCAGAAGGACATTGAAAGCAATACACGGCAAATTATTATGCAAAATATGGAGCAACAGACTTCCCATTTTGAGAGTATCTTTAACATTCATTACGAATATCTGGAAGGAATTTCCCGTTATATCGGACAGACCGACGACATTCTTTCTGAAAGCAACCTGGAGCTGATCGGCGCTCTGGCCGGTAAAAGCAGTCTTGATTTTCTGGCAATCATCGATTCCGACGGAGTCAGCTACTACAGCAACGGAGAAACAAACTCTGTCTCCACCAGAGAATACTTTCAGGAAGCCATGACCGGAAAGAGAACACTGAGCGAACCCGTCATCAGCAAAGTGGACGGAACCGTCCGCATCATCCTGTGTGTTCCCGTCATCCAGGCCGGAAAAACAGTCGGCGTACTGGGCGGCTCCTACAATCTGAAGGCTCTGAGTGATCTGTTATTCGAAGACATTTTCGATGCAAACGGCAGCTTTCTTGTAATCAATCCGGAAGGAGAGACCGTTTTCTGCAAAGGTGAAAACGCACCGTTTTATGTCAATACGGGGGATAATCTGTTCAGTGCATATGAGAGAAAGAATTTCCGTGTCATTGAAGCTGGCGGACAGCCGCTGGAAGATCTCAAAAATCAGGAATCAGGAATCACAAAAATTGCCCGCAGCCGGGATCGGTGGTATCTGGCCTACAGGCCGCTGGGACTCAACGACTGGTATCTCTGTTATGTTATCCCGGTCAAAACTGCCCAGGCATCCTATGGTTTTATCACCAAGTACGAGATTATTCTGTTCAGTGTTCTGATTGCCGGAATCATCGCTGTACTGTTTCTGATTTTCCGCACCAGCTCCCGCCGTCAGACGGAGCTGCTTGTGTACGGCCAGACAGATGCGCTGACCGGACTGTACAACAAAAAGACAACAGAAGAGCTGATCGATCTTGCCCTCACAGACGGAAGCTGTGTCGGACTTCAGGCTTTCTTTATGCTTGATATAGATCATTTTAAAGAAATCAACGATCATTACGGTCATACGACAGGAGATGATGTGCTGAAGGAATTCGGCGAAATCCTGCGGCAGGAATTCTGCGATGTGGATATTATCGGCCGCATCGGCGGAGATGAATTCTGTATCCTGATGAAAAACACGATTACGGAAACGATAACGATTGAGCGGGCAGAAAATCTGTGCCGCAGAATACGTGCTCATTCGTTTGCTTCCCTTGGCGGAAAAAACATTACCAGCAGTATCGGTATCAGCTTTTCTCCCCAGCACGGCAGTGATTACGCATCTCTGTATCAATGCGCAGATCAGGCACTGTATGAGGCCAAACGGAGGGGACGGAACGGTTACACACTTTACAGACAACCATAGGATCTTTTCCGAAAACAGAAAATGGATTTTCAGCCGGCCGCGGAATTCCTTCTGATTCCGTAGTCATACGGTGAAAATCCATTTTTTCATGTTGTTCCTGCATCCGTCCGATCACAATGCAGAGGACGGGAAAAAGACCGTCCGTCACAGCACATTATCCAGCAATTCCTGATAAAACATGGAATAATCCGTTCTTTTCTGTTTGATAAACTGTATTGCAGAGGACGGATGACTGTTCATTGTTCCCGTCAGAAGATAAGGAATATCAAATCCCCATTCAATCCCTGATTTCCGCAACTTAATCATATGTTTTTCCACAAAATTCATAATCGAAATTTTGTTATACTTCGGATTTCTCAGGAAGCTGAGGAGAAGCTCCATATAACAGTTGCCTGCTCCCCGTCCCATTCCGCTCACTGTGGCATCGAGATAGCTGGCTCCCCGTGAAAGTGCTTCAATCGTATTGGCAAAAGCCAGCTGCTGATTATTATGAGCATGAATACCGATTTTCTTATTATATTTGGTGGCAATATCAAGATACCTGTCACAGATTCGTTCAATCTGTTCCGGATAGAAAGATCCAAAACTGTCCACCAGATAAATGACATCCACGCTGCTCTGTCCAAGCAGCTCCAGTCCACCGTCCAGATCCTCATCATTTACCTTGGAAACAGCCATAATATTTACTGTGGTCTCATACCCCTTTTTCTTTGCATCCTCCAGCATCTCAACGGCTGCAGGAATCGTATTGATATAAGTGGCCACCCGAACCAGATCGATGACACTGTCCTTTTTCGGGAGAATATCTTTTTTGTAATCTGTTCTTCCCACATCCGCCATCACGGAGATTTTCATATCTGTCTTATTGTCTCCGACAATGCTTCGAATATCTTTCTCATCGCAGAATTTCCACTTGCCGAAATTTGCAGGATCAAAAATCTCCTTGGATGCCTTGTATCCAAACTCCATATAATCCACACCTGCCTTTAAATTGGCCAGGTACAGATCTTTTACAAATTCATCTGTAAACTCAAAATTATTAACGAGTCCGCCGTCTCTCAGTGTACAATCCACCACCTTAATATCCGGGCGGTAGGATACCAGAGTTCCCTGTCTGCTGCGTGCCATGTCACTTGCCTCCTGTATGATCTGTTGCTTGGCAGTCTTTTGTTCTTTTTCTGTTTAACGCTTTAAACTGCAAAACTGCCTATACAGCATACTGAATTTTCACACATTTGTCAAGTGCACTTTTTATCCGGGGATTTCTGTCATTATTTCCAGCTTGAATCCCTCCCACATATTGGCAGATACGTTCCAGTCACGCAGATCCGTCACAATCCTGTGGTAAAATGCCTGTCCGCCCCGAACGATATCGTACGTTCTCGCATCTCCCCGGGCTTCCAGATGGCGTCCGAAACTGCAGTTTTTCACATCCTCCGGCCCGAAGCGATCCACATCGCCATCCGGCCAGAAAATACAAAGACACGGAATATCCGTTTCTTCCATTCCGCCTGCACCGGTCTGTCCGAGCAGTTTTCTTCCCACATTTTCATAACACGTAAAGACATGGGCATACCGCCACACGGTTCGCGTAAAATCAGAAACACGGAACTGACACAGCCAGTCTTCATCCATCATACCGTCTTCCGTTTCCTTCGACATGATCACAACAACAGGAAACATCCTTTCCGGATCCGACAGCGCACGAATGACACCCGGAATCTGCTCCTCACGGAGAATTCTCCTCTTGTTGGAACAGTCCAGCCCGTTAAAAATGCCAACATTGTCCACAATTGACCGGTAATATCCCGGATAGCTGAAAAACATCCCTGCGCTTTCCTGTACAGAAGGATTCTCCCGCTCCGGCTCCGCATAGCCATTGTTCAGCCGCAGCATCACCTTTTCCACATCTTCTACCTCAAGGCTGGCTTCCGAGTACCAGATTCGTCCTCCAACCTCCGGATCCATATGACGCACGTGCATATTCATCCGCCGTTTTTCTCTGTCATAATTGATCGTCACATGATAAGCCAGTACATCCGCATGGTACGTGGACGGCTCCTGGGGCATGTTGTTAAACAGACATCCGTATTTTCCCACAATCCACTTGTAAATACCGTCGGCCGAACGCTCAAAAATCATGTCAGCCGTCACCGGCTGTTCCGTTCTGATTCTGCTGCCGTCCACTCTGGTACACATCTGGAATACATTATGTCTCGTCAGCGGACGAAGTTCATAATGGCGCGATTCTGCCAGACTCTCTTCCCGGCCGTCATTATAGACATCCTTTTCCTTAAAGATCGCTGTCAGCCTGCTGTCATGGAACTGGCTGTCATTGAGAAGTGCAATGATCGTATTTACATTAATCGGAATCTTTCTGCCCCGTTTGATCAGCTGTTCCACCAGCGTCCATTTACTCGTTTTGTAAATCTTTTTCGCCAGATTGTCCACCTGTTCCAGATCTTTATCGAGAAGCTCCTCCACCTCCGGGTAGAGAGAAGCATCCCCCAGCTTCAGCCGGAAGTGACTCTTGATCATATCGCTCCAACGGCCGGATTTATACAGTGCATGTCCAAGGTCTTCAAACAGTGTCACCATGGACTTGTCACACAGCTCCAGCGTAGCTAAAATACTGTTCAGATATCTGGAGAATCCCGGAAAGTGACTCCAGAGTTCCTCTCCTTTATAACGCATATCATGTTCAATCTCATGCCATCCCTCAAAAAACATGGTCTTGATCTGAATTTCAAAAGTATCATCTATGTACATCTCCCAGGTATCAGCAGATATTTCGTTCTTCAGATACTCCGGAAGCCGGAATACACCATTGAGCTTTGTCGGCTTGAATTCTGCCTCTCCGCGCTCGGAAGTCGACCACTCCAGTGCCTCAAAGGTATGTTCCATGATCTTTCTGCAGATATCAACATCATCATCAAAGTAAAGATTCACCCTGACACCCACCAGATCCTGAATCTTCTTTTTTCCCTCACCGTACTCTTTCAGTTCAAACTTGTGGGCCATCGAAGAGGCCGTTTTAATTCTGGAATACACACGAAAATAGAGACCGCACTGCTCCAGCCTGTCGCTGATAATCCGTTTCAGATCCAGCTCCACCACCGCCGGCACCTTCACCTTCGCCGCCAGCTCCTCCTTCGTGTACGTTACCTTTTTCTGTTCGTTTTCATTCAATTCGTACAACACCACCATTTGTTTCCAGCCCGCCTCATCCGGCAGGCGCTGTCCCTGCAGTCCTGCTGCCCTCCTCTGTACGACAGCAACGGGATTGCCTGTTTCTTTTCTTTACAGTCTCCGTACGATAACCCGCCAATCCGGCAAATGATGCAACGCAGTTATATGCGAAATCCTGTATGTCAACATCATACCACAAAAAAGCCTCCCGGGAAAGTCCCCGGAGGCTTTAATTCCAGAACGCCTCAGGCTTAACATTCCAGAAGGGGATTGATGCTGCGCTGTTCAGCTTCTCTATGAATTTCTTCATATTCGGATAAACTGCTTTGGACTGATACTTAGTTCCGCAGTTTTTTCCCAAAATAGCGAAACATCTGCTCCTTATAAACCAGATACGGTTCTCCGAAAGTGGCCTCTAAATATTTTTCTTCCTGCAGAATCTGCAGATGCAGCATTACGATTGCAAAAACGGTAAACATCCCTGTTAACAAGTTACCGTACATCAGCAACACTCCAATATACATAAGGTCGAAACCGAGAAAAGCCGGATTTCGGCTGAACGCGTAAATACCGCTTGTCACCATTTCCGTCTTATCTGTTTCGGGGATTCCAGCCCGCCAGCTATCCTTCATGCAGAGCACAGCAGTCAGGAAAATGCCATCGCCCATCATGCCGATGAGAAAGCCGGTGAAACGGGCCTCTGCAGGTGTATGGTTCCAGCCCATTGCAGCAGAAAGAAGCTGTGCCGGAACGATACCCAAAGTCGCTACGGCCATGAGTGTCTCAACCGTATGTACTGTTTTCTCTTTTCTCCGTCCAATCTGCCGGGTACGGATACCATGATTCTTCTGCACAAGCATCTTTGTAAAGTAGATTCCATAAAAGAGTGCCAGTACGACGAGTGTCAGCAGCCGATACGGCAGCTGGGATTCAAATGCGAAATGGATCATCAATTCTCCTTCTTTATCGTTTCAGAAAGCTGCCCTTTTCCAGTGGTAGCAGCCCGCAACAGTATTTATAGTTTTCTGTGCCACGGATTTCAGCATGAGAACCGCTCCTGTGGTTGCATCTCTTGCCGATTTACAGTAGCTTACGTCCTGTATTATACAAGAATATTCCGGCTGCATATAGGCACTTTTTGTATACGTATGTGTCTGTTTTATAGATACTTCTTTATTTTTTACGCGTATGTACGCTTCCCCTTCATTGACATCATTTTCGAGATTCTTCCTCACTTACCCTACGTGGAAAAAAACGGCACTGTAATGTATCAAGCATTTCCCATAAAATAAGGCTTTGCGGATATGTGTGCTGCATACTTGCTACATATCCACAAATTTCCACCACGTTTCTAGACATCCCATAAAGATTCAAGGGTAAAGAAAAACCCCAGAAACACAAGGTTTCTGAGGTTTTGTATGCATTTTCTCGTCCCAAACGATTATCTCTTTGTGAACCGAAATTAACGTTTGGAGAACTGCGGAGCGCGACGTGCGGCTTTGAGACCGTATTTC
>JAXEBU010000072.1:0-3140 GCA_034093895.1 Candidatus Choladocola sp.
GGCGGCAGTACGGGAAGCACGGGCGGAAGCGCGGGAAGTACAGGCGGCAGTACGGGAAGCACGGGCGGCAGTACAGGGAATACCGGCGGAAGTATCGGCAGTACCGGCGGAAGTACCGGCAGTACCGTCGGAAGCGCGGGAAGCACAGGCGGCAGTACAGGAAGTACAGGGAATACCGGAGTCGGTCAGGAGAAATTTGTTCTTCCGAAAACGACAGTCAGAAACGGGTATAAAATTACGATTGCCAATACGGTTCTGGAATACAGCGGAAAATCTCTGAAGCCGGCAGTTACTGTGAAATACGGCGGGAGAAAAATAAAAGAAAAGTATTATACGGTAAAATACAGCTCCAATAAAAAGACGGGGCTGGCGGCTGCCGTCATCCGCGGCAAAGGAGCTTACGCAAAAAAGATACCTGAGACGAAACTCCATTTTGTGATTGTTCCGCGCAGGATGACAATTACCTCTGTGAAGAACAGCAAAAACGGAACGGCTGCCGTCGGATGGAAGACGGACGGACTTGCAGGAGGTTATCAGCTTCAGATCTGCCGGAACAGCAAATTTAAAGAGGGTGTAACCTCTTATGAGATAAAGAAAACGAAAAAAGGCAGAACGATTACCGGACTGAAAAAGAAAAAGACGTATTATTTCCGGATCCGTCCTTATATCAAAGTGAAGAACACACTGTTTTACGGACGGTGGAGTAAAGTTCGCAGCATAAAGATAAAAAAATGAAGCTCCATCCCGTTGCAGATAAATAAAAGTATTTTCTTGTTTCGCGGGAATATTTGTGTTAATATGGGTAACATTGATGCGGAATGCTGTGAGGCGCCATTCCCTGTATTGACAGAAATAAGCGGTAATGGCAGGGATAGAAGATGGTTAAGATGTGGTTTGCAGCTGTCCGGCGATAGAAAGGTGATCGATTCATGAAGGAAATATTAATGGACAGTGTGTTGGATTGTTTGAAGCTTCTGCCCTTTTTGTATCTTTCCTATCTCGTTGTGGAGTATGCGGAACACAAAATGAGCAGCAGGACGAAGCAGGCGATTTACCGGGCGGGAAAAGCCGGCCCGATTCTGGGAGGACTGATCGGAATCATCCCTCAGTGCGGATTTTCGGCGGCGGCAGCCGGACTGTTTGCGGGCGGCATGGTGTCACCGGGAACACTGCTTGCCGTATTTCTGTCCACTTCCGATGAAATGCTGCCGATTATGGTCTCAGAGGGTATTGCGCCGGAAGTGATTGTGAAGGTTCTTGCAGTAAAAGTTGTGGTGGCTGTGGCTGCCGGTATGACCGTTGATCTGGTGATTGAGGCGTTTCAGGGAAAACGGAGTCCCATGCCGGAGCATCCTGCCATGTGTGAGCATGAGCACTGCGGCTGTTCCAGCCGCGGAATCTGGTATTCGGCGCTGAACCATACGGTCAGGACGGCCCTTTTTCTGTTTTTGATTTCCCTTGTGATCGGCGGTACGATGGAGTGGTTTGATCTTGCGGCAGCATCACGGAAAATCGGAAGCCATGCGGGGCTTACGGAAGCTCTGGCTGCTGCAGTGGGCATGATTCCCAACTGCGCAGCATCCGTACTGATTACCGAGCTGTTTCTGGAAGGCATTCTGGGAAGCGGTGCGCTGTTTTCCGGGCTTCTCTGCGGAGCCGGAACGGGACTGCTCGTTCTTTACCGGGAGAACCGGAACAGAAAGGAAAATCTGATGATCACCGCGGTGCTGTATTTTACAGGAACGGTGGCAGGCATTCTGCTTGGCGGAATGGGTATTCTGTAACAGTGTTCCTGGACGGCACACGATCAATGAGTATTGTCTCTGCCTGTGTTTTATGGTATGATTCTGGAGTGAAAGAGTATTTTAATTCCGTATTATACCATAGAGACAGACAGAGATTTTTTTTGAGAGGTAGATGAAAATGGATTATATTGTAAGAGCAACCGCTGCGGACCGGCAGATCCGTGCCTTTGCGGCCACTACAAGAGAAACAGTCGAAACAGCAAGACGGTATCACAATACGAGTCCGGTGGCGACGGCAGCTCTGGGCCGTCTGCTGACGGCGGGCAGCATGATGGGGGCAATGATGAAGGGGGAGAAAGATATTCTCACACTTCAGATTAAAGGAAACGGTCCGCTGGGCTCTGTTACGGTTACGGCGGATTCCCGGGCAAATGTGAAGGGGTACGTGCAGAATCCGGGTGTGCTGCTCCATGCCAATGCAAAAGGAAAGCTGGATGTGGGCGGAGCCATAGGTGCCGGCATACTGAATGTCATCAAGGATATGGGACTGAAAGAGCCGTATGTGGGACAGTGTGAACTGAGAACAGGAGAGATCGGCGATGATCTGACGTATTATTTTGCAGTGTCGGAGCAGGTACCTTCGTCTGTAGGACTTGGTGTCCTGATGGAGAAGGACAATACGGTACGTCAGGCCGGAGGATTTATCATTCAGCTGATGCCCTTTACGTCGGAGGAGGTGATTGACCGCCTCGAGAAAAAACTGGCGGAAATGACTTCGGTCACAGCAATGCTGGACCAGGGAATGACACCGGAACAGATACTGGAGGAGCTGCTGGGTGAATTCGGCGTGGAGATTACGGATCGTCTGGAGACGGGATACCACTGTGACTGTTCCAGAGAGCGGATTGAGCGTGCGCTGATCAGCATCGGGCGGAAGGATCTTCAGGAGATGATCGGGGAAGGAAAACCCATTGAGGTGGAATGCCATTTCTGTGATAAAAAGTATCAGGTAACGGTGGAGGAACTGAAGGAGCTTCTGAAGAGAAGCAGTCAGAAATAGAGAATGGGAGCAGAGTATGAGAGACGGATTTGTGAAAGTGGCGGCACTGACGCCGGAAATAAAAGTGGCAGACTGTGGTTACAACGGAGCGAAAATCTGCCGGCTGATTGATGAAGCGTACGGAAATGGAGCAAAAATCATGGTATTTCCGGAGCTCTGTATTACCGGTTATACCTGCAGTGATCTGTTCTGGCAGGAAAAACTCCTTGCGGAAGCGCGCCATGAGCTGCGCCATATCATATTTCACACAAACGGAAAGAAGGCCCTGATTTTCGTGGGCCTTCCCTGGGAGCGGGAAGGAAAGCTGTACAATACGGCAGCGGCCGTCTGTGACG
>JAXEBU010000073.1:0-33215 GCA_034093895.1 Candidatus Choladocola sp.
AGAGAGAGTCGCAGCAATGTGGCTCTCTTTTTTTTTATTCCTATCCAGTCGCTTTTGCTATGTGTAGTTTGCAAAACAAGAGCCCTCTCTGTTAATAGCTTGGAAAAGCGCAAATCTGACTGAAAAATTTCCTTAATACGCCCTGTCCGATTGAAAAAAATGCTACTTTTGTACCGCGGAAAAAAGGTGTTGTTTAGGCAAGCTCTATTGAAGAGCAGATGAAAGCATCCAATTTCGATTATAAGATGTACAGAGAGAAATAAATAATATATAAGTCAATCATTTAAATTAATTGCAAAATGGCAAATTTGGATTTAAGCAAGTATGGCATTACCGGTGCTACAGTGATCGCTCACAACCCTTCTTACGAGGTTTTGTTCGCTGAGGAGACAAAGGCAGGTTTGGAAGGTTATGAGGTAGGTCAGAATACAGAGCTGGGTGCTGTCAACGTGATGACCGGTATCTACACAGGCCGTTCACCGAAGGATAAGTACATCGTCATGGACGAGAACTCAAAGAACACAGTATGGTGGACTTCTGACGAATATAAGAATGACAACAAGCCGATGTCTGAGGAGGTTTGGGCTGCTGTTAAGGAGATCGCTGTTAAGGAGCTTTGCAACAAGAACTTGTATGTTGTAGATGGCTTCTGCGGTGCTAACAAGGATACTCGTATGGCTGTTCGTTTCATCGTTGAGGTTGCTTGGCAGGCTCACTTCGTAACGAATATGTTCATCCGTCCGACAGCTGAGGAGTTGGCTGCTTTCGAGCCTGATTTCGTTGTTTACAACGCTTCTAAGGCTGTTGTAGCTAACTACAAGGAGTTAGGTTTGAACTCTGAGACTTGTGTTGCATTCAACACTACTTCTCGCGAGCAGGTAATCATCAACACTTGGTATGGTGGTGAGATGAAGAAGGGTATGTTCTCTATGATGAACTACTACTTGCCGTTGAAGGGCATCGCTTCTATGCACTGCTCTGCTAACTGCGATATGAACGGTGAGAACACAGCTATCTTCTTCGGTTTGTCTGGTACAGGTAAGACTACGTTGTCAACTGATCCGAAGCGTCGTTTGATCGGTGATGACGAGCACGGCTGGGATGATAACGGTGTGTTCAACTTCGAAGGCGGCTGCTACGCAAAGGTTATCAACCTGGACAAAGAGTCTGAGCCGGATATCTACAATGCAATCAGACGTGATGCTCTTCTTGAGAACGTTACACTGGATGCAGAAGGCAAGATCGATTTCGCTGACAAGAGCGTTACAGAGAATACACGTGTGTCCTACCCGATCAACCACATTGAAAATATTGTTCGTCCGGTATCTTCCGCACCGGCAGCCAAGAATGTAATCTTCCTGTCTGCAGATGCTTTCGGCGTACTTCCGCCGGTATCTATCCTGACACCGGAGCAGACACAGTACTACTTCCTGTCCGGATTCACAGCAAAGATTGCAGGTACAGAGCGTGGTATCACAGAGCCGACACCGACCTTCTCTGCTTGCTTTGGTCAGGCATTCCTGGAGCTGCATCCGACAAAGTATGCAGAAGAACTGGTTAAGAGAATGGAAAAGAGTGGTGCTAAGGCATACCTTGTAAATACTGGATGGAACGGAACCGGTAAACGTATCTCCATTAAAGATACACGTGGAATTATCGATGCAATCCTGAATGGAGACATCAAGAATGCACCGACAAAGACAATTCCGCACTTCAATTTCGAAGTACCGACAGAGCTTCCGGGTGTTGATCCGGCAATCCTTGACCCGCGTGATACTTATGCAGATGCTGCTGAGTGGGAAGTAAAGGCTCAGGATCTGGCTGGCAGATTCATCAAGAACTTTGCAAAATACGAAGGAAATGCTGCTGGTAAGGCACTGGTACCGGCAGGTCCGCAGAAATAATCATACAGCTTTTTACGGGCGGCGCTTATGAGCGCCGCTCATTTTTTTTGAATGAAAATTGAATTTTGTTCCGTTGTGACTTTTGCACTGCTCTGTTATGATAGAAGCAGCGAAGGCTTTTGGCTGAAACGACGGAGGTGCAGTATGGAAATAGGTAAGATAATCCGCAAATACAGAAAGAAAAAAGAGATGACGCAGGAAGAAATGGCTGCCGCGCTTGGGGTGACCGCTTCTGCCGTAAACAAGTGGGAGAACGGAAATTCCTGCCCTGATATTATGATGCTGGCCCCTGTGGCCAGGCTGCTGGATATTACACTTGATACGCTGCTGTCATTTCAGCAGAATTTGTCCGATCAGGAAATCAGGAACATCATAAAAGAACTGAGTTACAGACTGGAGACGGAACCGTATCCGGAAGTGTTTGCATGGGCGAAGCAGAAAATGGAAACGTATCCAAACTGCGAACAGCTGATCTGGCAGATGGCTGTGGTACTCGATGCAGGGCAGCTGGGGAAGGATCTGCCGGGAAAAGAAGAGTGGGAATCGTATCTGATGTCCTGTTATCAGCGCGTCCTGAACAGTGAGAATGAGCAGACGCGAATTTTGGCAGCTGATGCATTGTTTGCCATGTGTATCAGAAAGGAGGACTACGAAAAGGCGGAAAAGTATCTGTCCTGTTATTCCGATCAGAATCCGGAGAAAAAACTGAGACAGGCACAGCTTTACAGCAGGACGGGACGGGTGGAAGAAGCATATCGGACGTATGAGGAGTTGCTTTTTACGGGGCATAACCGGCTGATGCTGGCTTTTTCTGCAATGTTTGTGCTGGCGCTGGAAGAAAAAGACCTGGAACGGGCACGCATGGTAGCGGACCGGATCGAGCTTCTGGAACGTACTTTTGATATGGGCAGATATAACGAGATTTGTACAAGACTGGATCTGGTTACGATGGAGCAGAATGTGGATCAGACTGTAAAGCTTATGACAGAAATGATGGATTCCGTGGAGACTCTCGGCTCTTTTACCAGGTCTCCATTGTTTACACACATGAAGTTTAAGGAACTGCCGGAAGAATATACACAGAAGATGAAGAAAAATCTGAAGGCATGTTTCTGCGATACCGAAACGTACGGGTATCTGAAAGAAAATGCGTGGTGGAAGAAACTGGCAGAATCATAATTTCTGACGATACCATGCAGGAATGTTGATTTGCTATTTTCTGACAGATATGGCATACTGAAGCCACAGGCGCTCCGTCTACGGGGACGACTGTAAAAAAGAGAAAGACAGGAAGAAGACAAAATGACGAAAATTCGTGTGATTAAGAAGAATAATGATTATTCCTCGGAATATGAGGTGGGAGATATCCTGGAAGTTGAGGGCACCTGGTACGGCGGCGTTCACGTATCGGGCAGAACAGGTGTGCCGGTATCTCTGGATCGGGAAGAATACGAGGAAGTGGAAGAATCTGTGAAGAAGCAGGAGACCGAGCCGGAACCGGAGACTGAGCCGGAACCGGAGCGTTTTGTCGGCGATACCCACGGAATCTGCGTCGGCGATATTGTACAGCATTTTAAGCGGGAGTGGGTATCGAAGGAGGGCTCAGAATACCTGTACAAGGTACTGGCATTTGCAAACCATACAGAGACGGGGGAAGCCCTTGTGATTTATCAGGCGCTGTACGCACCTTTCCGTACGTGTGCCAGGCCGTATGATATGTTTATGAGTGAGGTGGATCGCAGGAAATATCCTGATGTCCGGCAGAAATACCGTTTTGAAAAAGTAAGCTGTTATGAAGCTGAACGATAAAATAAAGAATGCGATTCTGAAAATACGGAAATAAAAAAGTCTCTTGACATTGACGTTGCGTCATCCCTTATTCTGTTTTTGGGAGGCAGAGATGGATATGGAATATACAGTAAAACAGCTGGCGAAGATTTCGGGAGTTACTCCCCGTACGCTGCGGTATTATGATCAGATCGGGCTGCTGGCGCCTGACCGGGTCGAGAAAAACGGATATCGTATGTATGGGCAGGAGCAGGTGGATCTGCTGCAGCAGATTCTGTTTTTCCGGGAACTGGGTGTGGATCTTGAGACGATACGCAGTCTGGTGTATTCAGGAGATTTTGACCGGGAAAAAGCACTGGAAGACCATCTGCAGGCACTCCTGCGGGAAAAGACGAGGGTGGAAGTTCTGATTGGCAATGTCAGAAAGACACTGTCGTCCATGAAAGGAGAGACAGAAATGAAAAATGAAGAAAAATTCCGTGGATTTCAGAAAAAATATCTGGAAGAAAATGAGAAAAAATACGGCAGAGAAATCCGTGAAAAGTATGGCGACGATACAGTAGATGCTGTCAACCGAAAAGCAGCGGATATGACGGAAGCGCAGTGGAAGAATCAGGAAGCACTGGCAGGAGAAATTCTGGATCAGCTGGGAGAGGCCGTGAAGACGGGAGAACCCGGCGGCAGGCTGGCACAGCAGGTGTGCCAGCTGCATCGTGAATGGCTCTGTCTGTTCTGGCCCGAAGGGATGTATACGAAAGAGGCACACCGCAGCATGGGCGAAATGTATGCAGCGGATGAGCGGTTCCGGGCGTATTATGATCAGGCCGGAAAGGGCGCTGCGGAGTTTCTGCGTGATGCACTGAATATTTTCTGCAGCGTATAATTGTAATTGAAATGAACCTGAAACGGTACCGGCGGGGACAGTTATAAGAAGCTTATGGCTCCTTATAGCTGTCCCTGTTTTCGTTGATTCTGAGAGCGAACAGCGCGAAAAAATCGACGGCAGGCTCATTTGTCGGGTAACCCTCAGCATGATGCCGGGAGCCAAGTCATTCGCTACGATCCACACTCGCGTACAGAGAGAATGTATGCTTGAAAATATATAAGAATTTCGTAGAAAAACTCGACATCTTACCTGTGCAGTGCTATAATAAAATGAATTTTGTGATTTAAAGCGTTAAAACATTAATCCGAAGAAGCAAAATGTCAGGAGCGTAAGAAAATGAAGATAATTGTGTGTATGAAGCAGGTACCTGCCGGGACCAGAGTGGACATTGATCCCGAGACAGGAGCCATGAAGCGAATGTCGGGGGAAACCAGAACGAATCCGTATGATCTGTTTGCGCTGGAAGCGGCACTGCAGCTGCGGGAGAAGGCAGGCGGTACGGTTACCGTGCTGACCATGGGGCCACCTCAGGCAGAATCCATGATGCGGGATGCATATACGATGGGTGCAGATGATGCGGTAATTCTGTCGGATCGCAAATTCGCAGGAGCGGATGTACTTTCCACCTCTTATGTGCTCTCTCAGGGCATACAGGTTCTGGGCGGTGCAGATCTGATTATCTGCGGAAGGCAGACGACGGACGGAGATACTGCCCAGGTGGGACCGCCATTGCAGAGCATCTGGGAATTCCGCATGCAGCCTGGGTGGCTGCGATTGAAGATGCCGATCAGGAAAAAATACGTGTCCGTCAGAATCTGGTCAGCGTGTCACAGGTATCTGAGATACCGTATCCGTGTCTGATTACAGTGGATAAGGATATCTGTGTGCCCCGTCTGCCCTCTTATCTGCTGAAGCGTGCAACAGCTGAGCGCAGAATCCGTGTTCTCGGCTTTGCGGATATGCCGGATCAGGATCTGAGCAGGTACGGGCTGATCGGATCGCCCACCTCGGTGGAGCGGATGTTTGCACCGCCGGAAAAAGAAAAACACGTTTATCTGGAAGGAGATGCGGAGAAAAAGGCAGAGCAGCTGTTCCGGATCCTGACAGACCGGAAGATCATATAAGGAGGGCGTACAATGGAGTTTCTGAAATTTGATGCACAGAAATGTATTCTGTGCGGAAAGTGCGTGGATAAGTGTCCCTTCGGAGCACTGCGCATTGAGCACAATGGAATAGAAGTCGGGGAAGGCTGCCGCATGTGCGGTCTCTGCGTGCGCCACTGCCCGGAGCATGCAATTCGTTTTGAGCAGAAAGCAGCCACAGTCGATAAAGAAAGCTGGCGCGATTTTCTCATCTATGTGGAGCAGGAACAGGGAGAGATTCATCCGGTTGCTTTTGAACTGATCGGGGAAGCACGGAAAATGGCGCAGAAAGTGGGATATAAAGTAAACTGTGTTCTTGTGGGTGCAGAAGGTACTGCGGAAAACGGAGAAAAGCTTCTTCCTTACGGAGTTGACAATGTTTATGTTTACGAACATTCCGGTTTTGCCGGTTTTCGGGCGGACTGCTATACAGATGCGGTGGCAGACTGTATTGCGGCAGTCAGGCCATCCTCCGTTCTGATCGGTGCGACAGCCCTGGGAAGATCTCTTGCCCCCAGGCTGTCTACCAGGTTCCATACGGGACTGACGGCGGACTGTACAACGCTCGACATTAAGCCAAACAGTGATATGATTCAGATCCGCCCTGCTTTTGGCGGAAACATTATGGCTCAGATTGCCATTGCAAAATCGAGACCTCAGTTTGCCACTGTCCGATACCGTGTGATGGATCGGGCAGAGCGGGTGGCACA
The DNA here is from genome assembly GCA_034093895.1 of Candidatus Choladocola sp. GTDB lineage: Bacteria > Bacillota > Clostridia > Lachnospirales > Lachnospiraceae > Choladousia. The sequence continues at coordinate 6,431 of JAXEBU010000073.1, forward strand.
CCCGACAGGCCGTGTTGTCCGCTGTACGGTCAGTGATGAGATGACGTATTCCGGAATCAGGATTCTGTCATCCGAAGTGATTGAGCGGCAGAAGAGTCTGGAGGAAGAAGAGGTAATTGTGGTGGCAGGGCGCGGCGTACGAAGCGAAAAGGATGTGGAAATGTGCCGCGAACTGGCGGAAGCTCTGGGCGGTCAGCTGGCCTTTACCCGTCCCATGGTGGAAAACGGCTTTGGCGATACTGCCCATCAGATCGGACTGTCGGGCAGGACGGTGCGGCCGAAACTGATTATCACCTGCGGAGTTTCCGGAGCCATTCAGTTTACTTCCTGTATGAACGGTTCGGAATGCATTGTGGCGATCAACAGCGATCCGGAAGCGCAGATTTTTAAAGTGGCCCATTACTGTGTGGTGGACGATCTGTATCGTGTGGTGCCTGAAATGACGGAGCTGGTTCGCAGCAGAATGTGTTTTGAAAAAGAAAAAGCGGGAGACCGGAAAGAACCGAATTCTGAGAGTACAGAGAAAGGAGGCCGGTAATCATGGCGTATCCTTATAAGAAAATGGAACAGAGTGATTTTGATTATATCCGCTCTGTCACTGCACCGGACCGTGTCTGGGTAGGAGAAGAGATTGCAAAAGAATATTATCGGGATGAAATGCCGGAATATGGTGTATTTCCGCCGGAGCTGTATGTGGAAGTAATCAATAAAGAAGAAGTGTCGTCAGTTATGGCATACGCATACCGGAATAATATTCCGGTGGTCTGCCGTGGTGCAGGGACAGGTCTCGCAGGCGGCGCGACGTGTAAATACGGCGGCATTATGCTGTCCGTCATGCGTATGAACCGGATTTTCCCCATTGATTACAAAAATCAGACGATTACGGCTGAGCCGGGGGCTCTGCTGATTGATATTCAGGCTGCAGCCGCTGCGGGAGGACTGTTTTATCCGCCGGATCCCGGTGAAAAGACAGCATCCATCGGTGGAAACGTGATTACGAATGCGGGTGGCATGAAGGCAGTCCGATACGGACTGACGCGGGATTTTGTCCGATGCATTGAGGCAGTAATGCCGGATGGCTCCATTCTGAATTTTTCATCCAATGTGGTGAAAAACACAACGGGATATGACATAAAGGATCTGGTGATCGGCTCGGAAGGCACGCTGTGTATCCTGACACAGGTGACACTGAAGCTCCTGCCGGCACCGACCTGTACCTGTACTCTGGTGATGCCCTTCGGCAGTCTGGAGGCGTGTGCCGATATGGTTCCGAAGGTACTGGAGCTCCCCTTCGTGCCGACTGCCATTGAATTTCTGGAGCGGGAACTGATTGACATTGTGGAGAGAAACCTGAACAAACGGTTCCCGGTAAAGCAGGGAGAAGCTGTACTGATTGTGATGTATGACGCATCCGGGAAAGAAGAGCTGGACCGCGCGGTGGAAGCAGCTGCCGAGGCGGCGCTGGAAAACGGAGCTATTGACTGCTTTATGGCAGATACGCCGGAGCGTGCCGGCTCTGTGTGGGCCGTCCGCGGCGGAATCCTGGAAGGAATGAAGGCAGATTCCGTTGCCCAGGAAGAGTGTGATGTGGTAGTTCCGCGGGCACGGATTGCGGAGTACGTAAAATCGGCCAAGAAGATTGCACTTTCCCACGGCATCCGGGTGGAACCCTGCGGCCACTGCGGTGACGGAAATATACATACGGAACTGCTGAGAGGACCGGAAATGAGCGATGAGGAGTGGCAGAAGGCCACCCACGCCAGTCTGACAGAGCTGTATGCACTGTCAAAGGAGCTGGGCGGTCAGCTTTCCGGTGAGCACGGAATCGGAAACGGACGGCTGGAATTTCTGGAGGAATTTGTGGGAGAGCGGATGATCCGGCTTTACAAGTCCATCAAACTGGCCTTTGATGACAGGCTGATACTGAATCCCGGAAAGGTAATTGAATTTAACAAAACCAGGTAAGCTTTCCCTTTGAAATGTGCATCGTATTCAGCGGTGTGTTGGTATTATTACAGACAAAAGGAGAAAAAAGATGAGTGAAAAACGTTCCATTCTTGTAGACAAAAATAAAATGCCCCTGGCTATGGGTATTGCTTTCGTTGCATTTACGACACAGTTTGGCGGAGGCTTTGCTTCCGGTGCCCAGATTTATCAGTATTTTATTAATTACGGAATCTGGTGCCTGATTCTTCCGGCTCTGACCCAGGGACTGTACGCTCTGTTTTTCTGGTATGGCATGCGCTACGCCTACAGACACAAAACGTACGATTACCGCAGCTTTTCTGACAGCATTTACGGAAAAACAAGGATTGTTATGTCCAACCTGTATGAAATCTGTTATCTGATCATGATTGGTACGGCATCTGCAGCGGCATTTGCTACCGGCGGATCAACGCTGGAAACGCTGTTCGGGCTTCCGTACTGGTTTTGTACACTGCTGATTGCAGCCTTCATTTTCTTCATTGCTCTGTTTGGAACGAAAGTAGTCCGCAAATGTGCGGCGACCTTAAGTGTACTGATTATTGTCGGTCTCGTTCTCGTGCTTGTACCGAATATTGTGGCCCAGTGGGGAGAAATAACAGCCTCTGTCGGCAAAATGAGCAGCGGAGAAATGTCCGTTCTTTCCAAAGAGACGGGTTCCTTCGGTCCGGCACTCTGGTCTGCAGTACTGTACTTTTTCTTCCAGCTTGCTTCTGTATCCGTTATGTACCAGCATATGGAGCATGTTACGGATGTGAAGCAGATCAACCGTGCGGCAGTCGGGATCTTTGTCTGCAATTTCTTTGCTATGGAGCTTTCCATCGTAGGCCTTCTGGCAGTTGCCTATGTGGCTGATCTGGCCTCAGCTTCCGTCCCGATGCTGGTTCTCGTCCAGAACGGAGTCGGCTCCGGCATTCTGACGCCGATTATTTCCCTGCTGATTATACTCGGTGCTATTTCCACAGCAGTCAACATGATTTCCGGAATCGTAACACGGTGTGTCAACGCCATAGAGCGGCGGATGGACGGTCAGGCGAAACGGGAGCAGGGCCATCTGGCGCGAAATGCCGTGTTTACGCTGATCTTTACATTTATTGCTTTCGCCATCGCACAGTTTGGACTGATGGCAGTCGTAAAGAAGGGATACGCATACCTTGGTTACGCGGCACTCATCACGCTGTTTATACCGTTTGTGATTCATGCGGTTGCCACAAAAGGAAAAGAAATCTGAAATTCAAATGGAAGGGGCCGTTGCAGAATAATGTTCAGGAATTTCTGTATCCGGTGTTCACCTTGTCTTCCTGACATCCATCCGCACCAAACGGATAATATCCGTTCCGTTCGGACGGATGTCTCAGACATGTGTACACCTGGATACCAGAAATCCCTTTGTATTTATTCTGCAACAGCCCCTTTTCTATGTAAGGGATAATACGGTATAAAGCGCTGCATTTCCGGCATACTAATCCTGTGATGTGTTTGATTGGGGTTGAACGCACGTGAAACCTGGCGTGCGATTCTGGCCGGCTTATAAAAAAATGCAGGAGGAATAGCTGATGGAAATTCTGTATGTGATCGCCCTTTCTCTGGGCTCGATTGTCGCCATATTTATTCTTACGAAACTGATGGGATATCGCCAGATGTCCCAGATGAGCATGTTTGACTATATCAATGGAATTACCATCGGTTCTATTGCAGCCGAAATGGCCACTTCTCTGGAAGAAAATTTTGTACAGCCGCTGGTTGCCATGATTGTCTATGCCATGTCGGCGCTGCTGCTGTCCTGGATCGGTTCCAAATCCATCCGCGCCCGCAGGGTGATTGAGGGCAAACCGCTGGTGTTGATGGATCACGGGAAACTGTATCGGGAAAACCTGAAAAAAGCAAAAATTGACGTAACAGAATTTCTGGTACAGTGCCGTGTCAACGGATATTTTGACGCTTCAAAACTGGAGACGGCAGTGCTGGAAGGAAACGGGAAAATCAGCTTTCTTCCGAAAACGTCGGACCGTTCGGTAACTCCGGCGGATCTGGGACTGACACCTTCCCAGGACTATTTGGTGGCTAATGTAATTCTTGACGGAAGAATCATGCAGGAAAATCTCCGCCATACGGGAAAGGATGAAACGTGGCTGCGCCGACAGATCCGCGGGCAGGGAACTGACAGTGTGGAAGATGTTCTTCTGGCCACTTGTGATACATCCGGTCACGTTACGGTGTTTCTGAAAAACGGCAAGGAGAATGCGAAAGAAATTCTGATGTAATCAGCCGCGCTGCGTATCATCTCCCTCCTCTTTACAAAAGGCCACTCTGCTGTATAATAGAAAGAAAAAGCAGAGAAAACCGGAGGAAGATACATATGGATACCGTGAGGCTTGGAAAAACAGAAATTATTACGAATAAAAACGGTTTCGGCGCCCTGCCGATTCAGAGAATCAGCGATGAAGAAGCAGTAAAGATCGTCCGGACCGCATTTGAACGGGGAATTACTTTTTTTGACACGGCAAGGTTTTATACAGACAGCGAACACAAACTGGGACTTGCGCTTTCTGATATCCGCGGGCACGTATTTATATCTTCTAAGACGGCAGCGGTGACACCGGAAGATTTCTGGAAGGATCTGGAGACAACGCTGACGAATCTGAAGACAGATTATCTCGATATTTATCAGTTCCACAATCCGTCCTTCTGTCCGAAGCCGGGAGACGAAAGCGGTGTATATGAGTGCATGATTGAGGCGAAGCGTCAGGGAAAAATCCGTCATATCGGAATTACGAATCACCGGCTGAAGGTGGCTGAAGAGGCGATTGCATCGGGTCTGTATGAGACGCTGCAGTTTCCGTTCTGTTACCTTGCTACGGAAGATGATGTGAAGCTGGTGGAAGACTGCAAAAAGGCAGACATGGGCTTCATTGCCATGAAAGCACTGTCTGGAGGACTGATTACGAATTCTGCCGCTGCATACGCCTTTGAAGCACAGTATGACAATGTGCTGCCGATCTGGGGTGTACAGCGGATGAGTGAGCTGGAAGAGTTCCTTTCCTACGTGGAGTGTCCGCCGGTCATGAGCGATGAAATTCGGGCTGTAATTGAAGGAGACCGGAAAGAGCTGATGGGTGAATTCTGCAGGGGCTGCGGCTACTGTATGCCGTGTCCGGCCGGAATCGAGATCAATGACTGTGCCCGGATGTCTCTGATGATCCGTAGAGCGCCGTCAGAAGCACAGCTCACACCGGAAATGCAGGCAAAGATGATGCAGATCGAGGAATGTCTCCACTGCAATCAGTGTATGTCAAAATGTCCGTACCATCTGAATACACCGGAACTGCTGGCAAAGAATCTGAAAGATTATAAGGAAATCCTTGCGGGAAAACCGTACTGATCCCGAAATACAGGCTGCACAGGGGAATGAAAGCCATCCTCTGTGCAGCCTTTTTTATCGTACAGGAAACTTTGTTTCCTGTACGATAAAAACGCTCCGCGATGATGCGCAGCGATTCTGAATAGAAAGATGTCAGCTTAAGCTGACCAGAATCGCGCGCCAAGTCAACGTGCGTTCGACTTGAATTTTTTCATTACACTGTTGACAATATAGTATATACTGTATATAATGAATATATACAGTAAAACATCAGAAGGATGATGAAGGAAATACAGGAAAGAGAGGTTCCGATTTGAACATTATTATCAGTAATTCCAGCGGGCAGCCGATATACGATCAGATCAGTTCACAGATCAAATCAATGATTTTATCGGGTGAACTGGCGGAGGGAGATGCGCTGCCTTCCATGCGTTTTCTGGCAAAGGAACTGCGCATCAGCGTTATCACGACGAAGCGTGCGTACGAGGAACTGGAGCGGGAAGGATTTATTGTCTCCATACCGGGAAAGGGAAGCTACGTGGCCGGGAAGAATCTGGAGTTTATCAGGGAGGAACAGCTTCGGCGGATCGAAGAGAGAATGCAGGAAATTGTGGAACTTTCAGTTGGATGCAGTCTGAGCCTGGAGGATCTTCAGGCCATGCTGGAACTGATTTACAGAGGAGAATAGGGAATGATGGAGGAGGAGTCATGATGGAATATGCACTGAAAGTAGAAGGACTGAGAAAAGAATATCCCGGATTTGTTCTTGACGGGATTGATATTGCGCTGCCGGTCGGATGTGTGATGGGGTTTATCGGTGAGAACGGGGCAGGAAAAAGCACGACGATCAAGCTGATTCTTGACCTGATCAGAAAAGATGCGGGGAAAATATCGGTGCTTGGAGAAACACTTGACACGGAACACGGGCAGCTGAAAGAGAAAATCGGTGTGGTAATGGATGAATGCAATTTTCCGGAATCCATGACAGTGACCAATATTGAACGGATGATGCGGGGCTGTTACAGGACGTGGGACCGGAACCGGTTTGAACAGTACAGACAGAAATTTCAGCTGCCGTCAGATAAAAAAATCAAGGACTTTTCCCGTGGAATGAAGATGAAGCTTTCAATTGCCGTGGCACTGTCCCACGACAGCAGACTGCTGATACTTGATGAGGCCACCAGTGGGCTCGACCCGATCGTGCGCGATGAGATTCTCGATATTTTTCTGGAGTTTATCCAGAATGAAGATCACAGTATCTTTATTTCCTCTCATATTCTCAGTGACCTGGAAAAGATCTGCGATTATATTACTTTCATTCACAGAGGAAAACTGGTGTTCAGTGAGGAAAAAGAAAGCCTCAGAGAGAAATATGTGGTTGTCAAATGCAGTGAGAAGGAGCTGAACCTTCTTGTGCCTTCTGCGGTCATCGGAGTCCGCAAAAACAGCTTTGGTGTGGAGGCGTTGGTGGAAAGAAAAGCCGTCCCGGAACATATGGTACAGGATCCGGCTTCCATAGAGGATATTATGCTCTATTATGTGAAATCAGAATGACATTATGATACCGCAGAATGCGGCAGGGAGGTTAAGTATGAAAGGGTTATTATATAAAGATTTTATTAATTTGAAACAGCAGGCCAGATATTACGTGATGATTGTGGGAATCTGGGCTGTTATCAGTGTGATGAACAGGAATCCGGAGTTTTTCGGCGGTCTGATGGCTATGTTTTGCATACTGATGCCGCTTACTGCATTCGCATATGATGAGAAAGCCGGCTGGGATAAATATGCGCTGACCATGCCTGTTACGCGCAGAAAGCTTGTGGTTTCCAGATATGTATTCGGTCTGCTCATTCTGTCCGTCAGTGCAGTGCTGACTCTGGCAGTCTGCCTTGCGGAAAATATGGGGCTGACAGAGGTACTCGTGATGATTGCTGTACTTGGTTCCATAGGCATGATCTGTATGGCGTTTACATTTCCGGTGGTTCTCCGTTTCGGCGCCGAGAAAGCAAGGACGGTTCTGATTCTCATTGTCCTGATTCCGATCGCCTGCGGTCTCGTGGCAGAGCAGGCGGGAATACAGCTGCCGGATGGCGCGTCACTGGAACGTATGATATGGCTTCTGCCGGTGGCAGCAATGGCAGGTCTGCTGGTTTCACTGGGATGCAGCATGCGAATTTACGAAAAGAAAGAATTTTAACATTTGAAAACGTGTATTTTACGCGCTGATAATTATTAAAAATGCACAAATTTCAGTGCGTGCAAATTGATGCAAATGGCTGAATTTGTAAAAAATACTTACATTCCGGCTCCCTGAAATGATAAAATTACAGTAACAACAACGAAACACAGTTTCCTGTTCAGGGAAAAGGAGGAGTGAAGCATGAAACGAATTACAAGCGCATGTCTGGAACAGACGATCCGGTTTGACACTTACAATGATGCAGATCCGAAGCGGGATCTGAAGCAGTTTCTGGAGGTCTTAAACCGCAAAAAGATCAAGTATGAAGTGGTGGATCAGCAGGAACAGGATGACGGCGCACTGATTATCAAACTGAAAAAGCAGTACAATACATATCGGACGGACGGTTATATTGACTAGTCATCCGGAAGAGGAAAGAGTACTGCAGCAGGAACCGGAAGCTTCCTTACACTGGCTTGTCATGCAGAGCATGAAACATAAGAAATGGGTACTGGCTGTTATGTGGGGAAACTTTTCAGAATACCGGGTGACTGATATGATGTCAGAGAATGTGGATAAAGTCATACAGTATGCGGATTACCTGAACAGAGGGGCGATTGGTCCGTCACTGGATCAGAGAAGTATTGCGGCACTTGAAAAACTGAAAAATGACATGAAAGAAGGAGTTCCCGGATGACGGCGGCGCTCCTTCTTTCTTTTACTGCTCGCTGGTGGCAACGTGAATGTCCAGTTGTGGATAAGGAATGTGTATGCCATGGCGGTCAAATTCATTTTTGATTTTTTCATTCATCTGCCACAGCGTCGGAAAATACTGCTCTGTGGGAACCCAGCAGCGCAGGCCCATGATCACGCCGGACTCACCAAGCTCTGCCACAAATACATGCGTCTCCTCATTCGGAAGAACAGCGTCATTCTCTTTTATAATATTTTCAAGAATAGACTTTGCCTGGCCGATACTGTCCTGATAGGAGATCCCGATTTTGATTTCCAGCTGCCGTTTGCTGGCGGCAGTCGTATTGACAATCACGTTGTTCGCCAGATTTCCGTTGGGAACGATGACTCTGCGGTTGTCGATTGTATGGAGCGTGGTATACAGAATCTCAATCTTCCGCACGGTGCCCTCCACACCCTGGGTGATGATATAGTCACCGATCTGAAAGGGCTGAAATAGCAGGATCAGAAAACCGCCTGTAAAATTGGAGAGCCCTCCCTGCAGTGCCAGCCCTACTGCCACACCTGCGGAAGCCACAAGCGCAGCCACGGAGGATTCCTTCAGTCCGAACTGCATGGCGATCCAGAGGATCAGAACGAGATAGAGCAGAATTTTAATCATGGAGACGGTAAAAGTGATGGCTCCTGCCTGCATCCGGCTCCGTTCCAGCATTTTCCTGACGGAGGTGACGAGCTGGCGGATCAGTTTTTTTCCGATTACATAGACGATGATACAGATCAGAACCTTCAGACCGAAGGATGCCAGCTGGGGCAGCTGATCTGTTATGTGTGCAAGTGCTTTCTGTGTCATAAGTTCCATAATTTCTCTCAGCTTCTTTCCGGATTTTATAATTCCATAACTGCTACTATACCGTATCCGACCGGGGAAGATCAAGTATGAATTCATTCTGTATAAAACTGTTCATAAAAAAATGCGGAAAAAACTTGATTTTTCAGGCGTACTGGTATAATATCAAATGCATAAATATGCAGCCTGACTGCAGTTGAGGAGGAATGAAAAATGAAGAAAGTTATTTCCTGTTGTTTGAGTCTTGCAATGGCACTGAGCCTGACGGCTGGATTTACCAGCATGGCTGATGAGCAGAGCGCACTGGATCGTGTTCTGGAGAGAGGAACTCTGATTGTTGCAACAGATGCTGCATGGCCGCCGTTCGAGTATATGGAAGGTGAAAATGTGGTAGGAGCAGATATTGAGATTGCTTCTGATATCGCAGAGAGCCTTGGTGTGGAGCTGGAGGTTGTTAACGTTGCCTTTGATTCCCTTTCCATGTATCTGGAAAACGGAGAGGCTGATCTGGCAATTGCGGCGATCACTGTGACCGAAGAGCGTCAGGAGACAATGGAATTCTCCGAGCCGTACTGTGATTCCTGCCAGTATATTGTTGTAAAAGAAGATGACGAAACTGTAAAATCGATCGATGATCTGGCCGGCTATACCATCGGTGTTCATCTTGGAACCACAGGTGATTTCCTTGCATCAGATGAGGTGAATATGGGCGTTCTGTCAGGAACAGGCGCATCCGTACAGCAGTACAAGGATCTGACGATTGCAGCTATGGGACTGAATGCAGGAGATGTACAGGCAATCGTATGTGACAGTCTGCTGGCTGAGAACATCTGCACCGTAAACGAAGGACTGAAGTGCTTCGAAGCAGTATATGCAGACGGAAGCTCTACTCTGGAGCAGTATGCAGTTGCTGCTGCAAAGGGCGAGACAGAGCTCATTGAAAAAGTGAACGAAGTGGTTGTACCGCTGAAAGAGGATGGAACAGTGGACAAATATATTCTTGATCACACCGAAAGAGCTGCAGCAATCAATGAAGAAGCAGAAACTGAGGCAGTGACAGAATAAGAATCATTCTGATTTGTCACAGAAATAAACAGTAGGGTGGCGGCAGTATCTCTGCCGCTGCTTTGCTGTCGTACAGGAGACCTGCAATGCTTTTCCGGCCCACACCTGCCGGCGGAGCGTTCGACTTGAACAGACAGAAAGGAAAATGCTATGAGTTGGATAGATAGCCTGAAAGCGGATTTTGTCAAGACCTTTATCCGTGATGATCGCTACAAAGTGTTTCTGACCGGCTTCAAAAACACACTGACGATTACTGTGATTTCTCTGATCGTAGGACTGGTGGGAGGTATAGCAATTGCCATCTTCCGATATGGATATGCACAGATGAAAAAAAGAAAACCGGTGACGATGCCCAAAAAAGTGGTACATGCAGTCTTCTGGGTTATTGATAAGATCCTGGCACTGTATGTAGCGGTGATGAGAGGTGTGCCTCTCGTTGTACAGCTGCTGATTATGGCTTTCGTTGTTATGGCAGGATTCCCGAACAAAATGGTGGTATGTTGTATTGCAATGGGACTGAACTCTGCAGCTTACGTATCCGAAGTTGTCAGAGGCGGTATCAATTCCGTGGATGCAGGACAGATGGAGGCAGGCAGATCTCTCGGTGTCAGTGCGGCTTCAACTATTTTTTACATTATTCTTCCTCAGGCGTTCAAGTCGGCGCTGCCGGCTCTCTGCAATGAGGGAATTGCGGTACTGAAGGAGACGTCCATTGTGGGTTATATTGCCGTTGTGGATCTGACCAGAGCATCTGATCTTGTCAGGAGCCGTACCATGTCTCCGATGATGCCGCTGCTCTTTATTGCGCTTGTATATTTTGTCTGTGTTATGCTCCTGTCCTGGGGCGTCAGCATACTGGAGAGGAGGCTGAAGCAGGGTGATCGAGGTTAAGGGATTAAAAAAGAATTTTGAAGGTCTTCAGGTTTTAAGAGGAATTGATTATAAGATTGAACAGGGAGAGAAGATCGTTGTGATCGGTCCCAGCGGTTCCGGAAAAAGTACCTTTCTGCGCTGCCTGAACCTTCTGGAAGAGCCGACGGAAGGCCAGATATGGTTTGACGGTGTCGACATTACGGATCCGAGAAATGATATCAATAAAATGCGTCAGAAGATGGGCATGGTATTCCAGCATTTTAATCTGTTCCCCCATATGACTGTTTTGAAAAACATTACATTTGCTCCCGTAAAACTGAAGCTTCAGTCGAAGGAAGAGGCAGAGCAGAATGCCATGCGGCTGCTGAAGCGAATTGGTCTGGAAGATAAGGCGGGAGAGTATCCCAACAAGCTTTCCGGCGGGCAGAAACAGCGTATTGCCATCGTCCGTGCACTTGCCATGAATCCGGAAGTGATGCTGTTTGACGAGCCTACATCGGCTCTTGATCCGGAGATGGTAGGTGAGGTACTGGATCTGATCCGTGAACTGGCTTCTGAGGGAATGACAATGGTTATTGTTACTCACGAAATGGGATTTGCAAAGGAAGTCGGAACGAAGGTCCTGTTTGTAGATGAAGGCATCATCAAAGAAGAAAATACACCGAAGGAATTTTTTGAGCATCCGCAGAATCCGCGTCTGCAGGAGTTTCTTTCCAAGGTATTATAAATTGAGAAGCGAAAAATACAGCAAGGAGATAACATCATGTTTAAAAACGTAATTGTAAAACGCCCATGCAGCAAAATTACCGAGGGAATTACATCCGCACCGGAGCTGGGGAAGCCGGACTATCAGCTGGCTCTGAAACAGCACGATGCTTATATTGAAGCGCTGAAGAGCTGCGGCGTCAATGTGACTGTCCTTGAGGCAGACGAGAATTTTCCGGATTCCTGTTTTGTGGAGGACACAGCGGTACTGACGAGAAAATGTGCCATTATTACGAACCCGGGGGCACCGTCCAGAAATAAGGAAGTGGAAGCCATGATTCCGGTGATCCGCCGGTTCTACAGTGAGGACTGTATTGAGTATATCAAAGCACCCGGGACGCTGGAGGGCGGAGACGTTATGATGGTGGGTGATCATTTCTACGTTGGACGTTCTGCGCGAACGAATGCAGAAGGAATCCGTCAGTTTATTGCCATTCTGGAAAAGTACGGTCTGACGGGATCTGAGGTGGAACTGAAGGAAGTTCTCCATCTGAAGACGGGTGTCAACTATATCGAGAACAACAATATGCTGGTATCGGGAGAATTTATCGATAAACCGGATTTTGTAAAGTTTAATAAGTATGTCATTCCGGCAGAAGAATCGTATGCAGCCAACTGTATCTGGGTAAACGGAAAGGTGATTGTACCTGCAAACTTCCCGCAGGTGGAGAAAATCGTGAGAGATGCAGGGTATGAAGTGATTCTGGTGGATACTTCAGAGTACCGGAAAATTGACGGGGGATTAAGCTGCCTGAGCCTGCGCTTCTGAATACTTTGCTGATGTGATTGAAAAAATTGTAAGATGCGATTGAAATATAAGGTCATCCGTACTTTGCTGCGGATGATCTTTTCAATTGCCATTACATACCGGATCACTCCCGGGGCATACTACCGGATTGTCAGCGGCCCGGAGGGAAAATAAATACGGCCCGGAGAGGAAATAAATACAGCTTGACAAAATTCGAGGTATTTCCTACTATGAAAGAGTCGCCGGTTTCGGAGGTTTCAATTTCATGTTCAGACAGAGGGTGGAAGAATGCAATATACATATTACGAACTGTTGTGGCTCTTTTTCATATATTCGCTGCTTGGCTGGTGTGCGGGTGTGGTGGTTGCTGCAGTAAGAAGGAAAAAATTTATTAATACGGGAGTGCTGAATCTTCCGCTTTGTCCCGTTTATGGCATATCGGCTGTGGCGTACAGCGTATTTCTGATGGAGCTGAGGGAGTCGCCTCTTTTTCTGTTCATCGGAGGTATGGTGATCAGTTCTTTTCTGACCTTTGTGACCGGTGTCGTTCTGGAGCGGATTTTCCACAGAAAATGGTGGGATTACAGTAAGTTCCGGATCGGCTTCAAAGGTTACATTACAGGGCCGCTGCTGCTTCTGTTCGGAGCTGCCTCCGTGCTCGTACTGTGGGCAGGTAATCCGCTGATCCTGCGGATTACTGGACTGCTGCCCCACGGAATCGGAAAAATTGTGCTGATTGTTCTGACGGCGCTGCTTCTGGTGGATCTTTCCGGTGCACTGGCTGTCGTATGGAAATGGAGAAAGCATATCAATCGTGTGGCCGGTGTGACCGGAAATATGCAGAAGGTATCGGCCACCTTCGGCAATGCGATAACACGAAGCGTGCAGAGAAGGCTGGAGCGGTCTTATCCGAATATTGAGACGGAGAAGATACTCCGTGATAAGGCGGCAGAGCAGCCGAAGGAAAAGGTGAAATTCGCCGAAGGGTGTGGTTTCTATAAACTTGTGTGGCTGTTTCTGATCGGTTCTTTTTTTGGAGATCTTGTGGAGACCGTGTTCTGCCGGTTTGCCCTGGGATGGTGGATGAGCCGGAGCAGTGTGGTTTACGGCCCTTTCAGCGTCGTCTGGGGTCTGGCCTGTGCTATGCTCACAGCATTCCTGTACCGCTACAGAGAGCGCAGTGACAGCTTTATTTTCTGTTACGGAACGGTAGTGGGCGGAGCCTACGAATACCTCTGCAGCGTATTTACAGAGCTTGTATTCGGAACGGTATTCTGGGATTACAGCAAAATCCCGTTTAATCTGGGCGGACGTATTAATCTTCTGTACTGTTTTTTCTGGGGAATTATTGCCGTGGTATGGCTGAAAGTGATATACCCGTTTCTGTCACGGCTGATTGAGAAAATACCGAAGAAGTCGGGGCCGGCAATTACCTGGGTTCTGATTGTACTGATGACAGTCAATATGGGGATTTCGGCTCTGGCGCTGGGACGTTATTCGCAGCGGCAGAAGGGTGCGGAACCGTCAAATTCTGTTGAAATGCTTCTGGATGAACATTTCCCCGATGCACGGATGGAACGCATTTATCCGAAAGCAAGGGTTGTACGGTAGCGGTATGAACAATTTTGCAGGGTATGGTGTCCGGCTGAAACGGGAGAACAGGCGGCCGGTTTGACAAAATGGAATGTATGCGGTATAGTATAGATGTTACATACAATATAAGAAGTAGTTCAGAGATAGATGGAGGGAGTGATATTCATTCGAAAGTCTGGAAGAAAAGCCCTGATTCTGCTTACATTTCTTTTTGTACTCGGCTTTGCGGGAACGATTCATGCTTCAGCGAAAACAGTAAATGCAGTAACATCGGCACAGACGGTCAAAAACGGAAAATGGGTGAAGGTTGGTGCGGAAAAGAAATATAAGTACAGTAACGGAAGTTATGCGAAGGGTGTATGGCTGAAGATAGACGGCAGTATTTACCGGTTTGATAACAGAGGATACTGCAAGCATGGCTGGTTTACCGTCGACGGTACGAAATTCTATGCAGCGAAAGACGGAAAAGTTTATATAAAAAAATGGCTGAAGGTGGGCAGCAGCAAATATTATTTTCAGTCCACCGGGGCCTGTGCCATCAGTAAATGGGTGAAGGTTGGAAATCAGTATTACTATTTCCGCAAGACAGGAAAGATGGCTGTGAAATGTTTTGCACCGGATGGAAAGAAGTACTATTATTTAAACGGATCCGGTATCCGTGTGAAGAATGTCAGACTCAAATACGGCGGAAAGTTTTATTATCTTGACAAAAATGGTGTCCGCGCCGAGAAAAAATGGGTAAAACTCGGCGGAAAGTATTATTACTTTGGAACGGGCGGCGTGATGGTCACCGGAAAATGGGTGGGCAATTATTATGTAGACAGCACGGGAGCCAGAAAGACCAACTGTATTGTGGGCGGTTATTATCTTGATTCCACAGGGAAAAAGACGGTAAAGGTATTCAAAGGGGATTATATCATTGTTGGAGATTCCAGAACGGTGGGAATGTCCATGGCGAAATCACCATCTGACACAAAATATATTGCAAAAATCGGTGAAGGGTACAACTGGCTTAAGAGTACAGCCGGAGTGACGCTGCAGAATTACCTCAAGTCCAATCCGAACGTAAAAGTAGTGCTGGCCTTGGGCGTTAATGACCTGGGCAATGTTCAGTCCTATATTTCATATTATAAAACGCTGATTTCCAGATATCCGAAGACGAAATTTTACATAATGTCAGTTAATCCGGTAGATGAAGCGAAAGAAGCAGCGCATAATTTTTCTGTAAAAAATGCGGATATCGTTTCTTTTAATTCAAAAATGCTGAAAGCTTTCGGAGCAGATTCGTATATCAATTCCTATTCCTGGCTGAAGAAGGAAGGGTTTGAGACGAGCGATGGACTGCATTATACAATTCCGGTATATGAGAAACTGTATGAATTTATCATCAGCAGAATAAAATAATAAAACAGACTGCGGAAATAAAAGTTCTTTGAGAAATTATTTCTGCAGTCTGTTTTTGTCCGAATCAGGCTTGCCTGTTTTCGCTATTCCCGGAATTCAAAAAGTTTGCTGATTGGAACATCAAGAACTTCGGAAATATCAAATAATTTGTCGAGCGAGATAGAAGTCGCCATATTTGGAGCTTCCAGGTTGCTGATATGGGTTCTGCTCAGGTTGGTATATTCAGCCAGCTGAAGCTGGGTGAGACCGCGCATTTTGCGGTAATAAGCTATAGTAAGGCCTAACTGTCGGTATTGATTCGCACGTTTCTCTGTCATTTCGAATCCTCCTTTACTATAGTTTAGTATTTTCCAGAGGAAAACGAAACAAAACGTGTCATTGCTATTGCAAATCAGAATATTGCTTTCGATATACACTGTTGTTATAATAAAAAACAAAGATATACAAATGCAAAATGTCAGTGTGCAATAATGCGAAATAACACCGGCTGCAGAGATTCTGCATCGATGGCAGCAGACGGATTATTCAGAGAACTGTTTTTTAAAATGAATGAAATCAAGAACTTCCCGCTGGCCGCTTTCGGACAGGGAAGAGAATTCTCTGATGAGATTCTGCTGTGTCTTGTTCAGAGAGGCGGTCTGAGGAACCGCTGCAGTTTTATCAATGCCACGTACAAGATAATCGACGGACACGTGATAAAGTTCCGCCAGAGCTATGACGATCTCAAGGGGCGGTTCGCGCAGATTGTTTTCATAATTACAGTAAGTCTGACGCTGGATATTCAGCATTCGGCTGACATCGGCCTGCGTATAACGTGCTTTTTTGCGAAGCTCCCGAATGATTGTGGTAAAATTTGACTGTCCCATCACAAAACCTCCAATTGAATTTATTATATCAATTTCTTTTGGGAATATCTGTAGATGCAACAATACGAATACATATAAAATTAATAAGCAACAAAATGTTGCTTTGCAGGAAAACGATAAAAGAGAGGGGAATTACTGTGAATTTGTTAGAATATGGAATGAAAAAGGAACAGAGTGCATCACCGGTGGAGCGTGCACTGGCGAAGGGAGCTCTGGCGATGGCTCGGAAACAGGCAGATCTGTATGAATCGTACCTTGAACATAAATCCTTCGTATTTCCGGACGATGAGACAGAAAAAGAAAAGATGCTTCGGCAGATCAGAGAAAGAATTGCTGCTTCACAGGACGGAGAATGAAGCAGCACAGGACGTGGCAGATTTGGGTTACGGAGATACAGATTTGGAAGGCTCCCATGTGTCTGTTCTGCTCAGAGCAGAGTTGTGGTATTCCGGACAGTAAGTCACTTCTTCTCCGAACCAGTCGGGAGCACTGAAATCATGGGCTGATTCTTCGTCGGGAAACTCTACTTCCGCAATAATCAGTCCGCTGAATTTTCCTTCAAAAATATCGAGTTCCGCTTTCAGGTTTTCGTCGAGAGGAATCAGATACCTTTTCTTCGTAATAATATTTCCGTCTGCTTTTCCGATGAGATGTTCATAGCTTTCTCTGGTAAGGGGGAGATTGTATTCTTCCCGCGCCATCATACCGGCACCTTTATAGGTGAGAATATATTCTTCATCCTGCCTGCGGACACGGACAACCGGCGAAGTACACAGATACGCCTGTTCAATCAGATGAAAACGGTACAGTTCCAGTTCCGGCACATTTCTTACGAGAAATTTTCTTTCTATTTCCATAATCAAAAAAATCCTCCTTTATGATCAGTCAGAAACAGTTTTCTGCTTTTCTGTATGACAGTGTAGCACAAAACAGATGGACGGAAAAGGAAAACAATTTGTTTTTGCTGCTTTTTCGATCTATTGATTTTCCGGTCTTTGTCTGATAAACTGAGAAAAGAAATCAGGCGTGTTCCCTGGAGGAATGCAGAGTGAAAACGGAGGCTCATTTGTCGAGCAGCTTATATGAATGAAATGGAGGCAGTTTTATGGGAAAAGTATATGTGTTTCTGGCAGACGGATTTGAGGAGATCGAGGGACTTACAGTGGTGGATATTCTGAGAAGAGCCGGGATTGATACTGTGACAGTATCCATCAGTAATAAAAAAGAAGTGACGGGAAGCCACAAAATCGAGCTGAAGGCAGATGCTCTGTTCGATGAAGTCAATAAAGAGGAGGCGGTTATGTATGTTCTTCCGGGCGGCATGCCGGGAACGAATTACCTGGCGGCTCATGACGGATTGCGGGAACTGCTGACGGAAGCAGAGGCAGATGGAAAAAAGGTGGCTGCTATCTGTGCGGCACCCAGTGTGCTGGGCGGCCTTGGTTTATTAAAAGGAAAGAAAGCGATTTGTTATCCGGGATTTGAAGAAAAACTGACAGGAGCGGAAGTGACCATGGCACCTGTGGTAGAGGATGATTTTGTTACTACCAGCCGTGGAATGGGTACGGCTATTCCGTTCGCACTGGCACTGGTGGCGCAGTTGAAAGACCGGAAGACGGCAGATGAACTTGCGAAAGCAATTATCTGGAGCTGCTAAACAGTCTCACGCAAGTAAACTTGCGGATCCTGTTTTGAATTTTCTGCACAAATGGTATGCCCAGCCAGCAGGACACAGACCCGTCCGCTGTGCGGACTGTCGCTGCTGACGCAGCTTCTGTCTGTGTCTCAGTGAGCGTCCCGCTCACTTTAAAATAAAAAAACAGTCTCACGCAAGTAAACTTGCGGATCCTGTTTTTTATTTTTCTGCTGGCTGGACTTGAAATATGAAAAAAATACTGGCGTTTTTGCCAGGTCTGTGTTATACTACTGAAATGACTGCATACGGGTGAAATGGCAGTTTTTTTGACGAGCCTGAGAAAGATGTTATGCAGGACGGCAGATTCGTGTAAACAGAGTTTAAGGAGGAATATGACACAATGAGTGTACAGGTAGAGAAACTGGAAAAGAATATGGCAAAGCTTACAATCGAAGTTTCTGCTGAAGAGTTTGAAGCAGCGATGGAGAAAACATATCAGAAGAATAAAAATAAAATCACACTTCCCGGATTCAGAAAGGGAAAAGCTCCGCGGAAAATGATCGAAAAGATGTATGGTGCAGGAATCTTTTATGAAGATGCTGCCAATGCTATTATTCCGGAAGCGTACGCAAAAGCTTCTTCTGAATGTGGAGAAGATATTGTGTCACAGCCTGAGATTGACGTAGTGCAGATTGAAAAAGGAAAACCGTTTGTTTTTACAGCTGAAGTTGCACTGAAGCCGGAAGTAACGCTCGGTGAGTACAAGGGCCTTGAGGTGGAGAAGTCAGAAGTGGCTGTTTCCGAAGAGGAAGTGGACAGAGAAGTTGATAAAGAAAGAGAAAATAATTCCAGAATGATCGATATCGACGACAGAGCAGTTGAAAACGGAGATATGATCAAGCTTGATTTTGAAGGATTTGTTGATGGAGAAGCTTTTGAAGGCGGAAAGGGTGAGGATTATCCTCTGACGATCGGTTCCGGAAGCTTTATTCCAGGATTTGAAGAGCAGCTGATCGGTGCGAAGATCGGTGAAGAGACAGAAGTAAATGTAACTTTCCCGGAAAATTACCAGGCAGAAGCACTTCAGGGAAAACCGGCTGTATTCAAATGCAAGGTAAATGAGATCAAGGTTAAGGAGCTTCCGGAAGCAGATGATGAGTTTGCAAAAGATGTTTCTGAGTTTGATACACTGGCTGAGTACAGAGATGATATCCGTGCAAAACTTCTTGAGAGAAAGACACAGGATGCAAAACGCCAGAAAGAAAACCGTGCAGTGGATAAGGCAGTTGCAAATGCAACTATGGAGATTCCGGATGCCATGATCAATGAGCAGGTAAGACGGATGGCAGATGATTTCACAAGAAGAATTGAATCACAGGGCATTTCTATGGAGCAGTATATGCAGTTTACCGGAATGACTCCGGACAAGGTGCTGGATCAGATGAAACCGGAAGCACTGAAGCGCATTCAGAACAGTCTTGTGCTTGAAGCAATTGCGAAGGCAGAGAACATCGAAATCAGCGATGAAAAGGTAGAAGAAGAGCTGGCTAAGATGGCTGAGCAGTATAAGATGGAAGTTGAGAAGCTCAAAGAAATCATGGGTGACTATGAGAGAGAGCAGATGAAGAACGATCTTGCAATTCAGGCTGCTGTAGAACTGATTGCAGACGCAGCAGTGGAAGTAGAGGCAGCTGCAGAGGCAGAATAAGAGTGAGACAACAGGGGAGGGATAGCAACTATGAGCTATGTACCTTATGTCATTGAACAGACGGGACGGGGAGAACGCTCCTACGATATTTTTTCCAGACTGCTGAAGGACAGAATTGTATTTCTTGGTGAAGAAGTAACAGATGTCAGTGCAAATCTGATTGTTGCACAGCTTCTTTTTCTGGAATCTGAGGATCCGAATAAGGATATTCAGCTGTATATCAACAGCCCGGGAGGATCTGTTTCGGCCGGACTGGCAATTTACGACACAATGCATTACGTAAAATGTGATGTATCTACGATCTGTATGGGTATGGCAGCAAGTATGGGTGCTTTTCTGCTTGCAGGCGGTGCAAAAGGAAAGAGATTCGCTCTTCCTAACGCAGAAGTGATGATTCATCAGCCGTCAGGAGGCGCTCAGGGCCAGGCAACAGATATTAAAATTGTGGCAGACAAGATTCTTCAGACGAAGCAGAAACTGAATGAGATGCTCGCAGCAAATACGGGCCAGCCGCTGAAAGTGATTGCGGCAGATACAGAGAGAGACCGCTGGATGACTGCCGAGGAGGCAAAAGCATACGGTCTGATAGACGGAATCGTTGCGCCAAGATAGTATTCGATTTATTCAATGGGACTGCCGCAAAGGACAAATTGTGACAGTCCCACTTGTGGTTAATCACTGATTAAACCGCAGTGGATGCGGTGTGGGAGGTAAAAATGCCAGGGAAAAACGGAGAAAAAATCAGATGCTCTTTCTGCAATAAGACAGAAGATCAGGTGCGGAAGCTGATTGCCGGACCGAGCGGAGTCTATATTTGCGATGAATGTATCGAAATCTGTTCGGAGATTATCGAAGAGGAGATGGAAGAAGAGTACGCTGCAGAGGAAGCAGAGGAAATAAATCTGCTGAAACCGATGGAAATCAAGGCATTTCTTGACGAGTATGTGATCGGACAGGATGAGGCGAAAAAGGCGCTTTCCGTTGCTGTATATAATCATTATAAGAGAATTACAAGCGGAAAATATCTGGATGTGGAGCTGCAGAAAAGCAATATTCTGATGCTTGGTCCGACCGGATCGGGAAAAACAATGCTTGCACAGACACTGGCAAAGCTGTTGAATGTGCCTTTTGCCATTGCAGACGCTACGGCCCTGACAGAAGCCGGATATGTAGGTGAGGATGTGGAGAATATCCTTCTGAAAATTATCCAGGCTGCAGATTACGATATTAAGAAAGCCGAGTACGGTATTATATATATTGATGAGATTGACAAGATTACGAGAAAGTCGGAGAATGCATCCATTACACGGGATGTTTCAGGTGAAGGCGTACAGCAGGCACTCCTGAAAATTCTCGAGGGTACGGTAGCATCCGTGCCGCCGCAGGGAGGCCGCAAGCATCCCCATCAGGAGCTTCTGCAAATTGACACGACAAATATTCTGTTTATCTGCGGCGGAGCTTTTGAGGGAATTGACAAAATAATCGAATCCAGGATGGATAAAAAGGGTATTGGCTTTAATTCTGAACTGACGGAGAAGAAAGACAAGAATGTGGGAGAGATCCTGAAACAGGCATTGCCGCAGGATTTTATCAAATTCGGTATGATTCCGGAGTTTATGGGCCGTGTTCCTGTTGTGGTTTCTCTGGATGAGCTTGACAAGGATGCGCTGATTCGCATTCTCACGGAACCGAAGAATGCAATTATAAAACAGTATCAGGGGCTTTTCGGTCTGGACGATGTGGAACTGAAATTTACACCGGAGGCAATTGAGGCCATTGCGGACAGGACGATCCGCAGAAAAACGGGAGCCAGGGGATTGAGAGCTATTATGGAAAGTGCCATGATGGATCTGATGTACCGGATTCCGTCAGAAGAAAAAATTGAAACCTGCCTGGTGACAAAAGAAATGATCGAGGGAAGCGGAGAACCGGAGCTTACCTATCGTGAAGGACTGAAGGGCAGAAGAAAGCGCAGACTCGGTATAGTGGAAGAGACTGCGTAGATGGCGAGGAAAACATGAGCGAAATGATAAGAACGATGCCGATGATACCGCTTCGTGGACTGACGGTATTGCCGACAATGGTACTGCATTTTGATATCAGCAGAGAGAAGTCCATCAGAGCCGTAGAGGCTGCGATGGAATCAGATCAGACTATTTTTTTAGTGACACAGAAAAACCCGGATGATGACAATCCGGGTTTACAAAATTTATACGAAATTGGTGTTGCAGCAAAAATCAGAAATGTTGCGAAACTGCCGAAGAACATTGTGAGGGTCATGGCAGAGGGCATGCACAGGGGACGTATTCTTGCCATGGGGGAAGAAGGCGGTTATCTTCAGGCTCAGGTGGAGGATGCGGAAGAAACAGGTAGTGATCTGGACGAACCGACAAAACTTGCCATGGCAAGGGCACTTCAGGATCTCCTGAAACGGTACGGACAGTTGAACCAGAAGTTCGGAAAAGACGTAATGAGGCAGCTTCTTGATATTCGGGAGCCGGATAAGCTGATTATGGCTGTCTGCGTGCATTTGCCCATGTCCTTTGCAGAACGTCAGTCGCTTCTGGAAGCAGACGGGCTGCAGGAGAGATATGACCGGCTGTGCACACTGCTGGTCAACGAAATGGAGATTACGCAGATCAAGAACGAAATCCAGCAGAAGGTGAAGGAGCGGATTGACAAGAATCAGCGGGATTATATTCTCAGAGAACAGATGAAAGTGATTCAGGAAGAACTTGGTGAGGATACGCTGCTTTCCGATGTAAACAGTTTTCGCAGTGCAGCAGAAAAACTGTGCGCTTCTGATGAAGTGAAAGAAAAGATACGGAAGGAAATTGACCGACTGAAAAATCTCAGCAGCAATTCTGCGGAGAGCTCCGTATTGCGCGGATATGTGGAGACACTGCTGGAACTTCCGTGGGATAAAGCATCTGAGGATAACCGGGATCTGAAGAATGCTGCCGCAATTCTGGATGAAGACCATTACGGTCTGGAAAAGGTGAAAGAGCGTGTAATGGAATTCCTGGCAGTCCGGTGTCTGACGAAAAAAGGTGACAGCCCGATTTTGTGTCTGGTGGGTCCTCCGGGGACGGGAAAAACATCCATTGCGCGTTCGATTGCGAGAGCTCTGGACAAGCAGTATGTACGGATCAGTCTTGGCGGTGTGCGGGATGAAGCAGAGATACGCGGCCACAGAAGAACGTATATCGGAGCCATGCCCGGTCGTATCGTCACAGGAATCCGTCAGGCGGGCGTGAAAAATCCACTGATGCTTCTGGATGAAATCGATAAGGTAAGCAGTGATTATAAAGGCGATCCCTCCTCTGCCCTTCTGGAAGTGCTTGACTCGGAACAGAACTGCAGATTTCGGGATAATTACGTGGAAATACCGGTGGATCTGTCGGAAGTGCTGTTTATTGCCACAGCCAATGATATGCAGACTATTCCGCGTCCTCTGCTCGACCGCATGGAAGTGATCGAAGTGAACAGCTATACGGAAAATGAGAAACTCCATATTGCAAAAGATCATCTATTAAAGAAACAGATGGAACATCACGGGCTGAAAAAAGGACAGTTGTCGATAACTAAGACGGCGATGTCGTCCATGATCAGCGGTTATACGAAAGAAGCAGGTGTCCGTCAGCTGGAACGTAAGATCGGCGAGATCTGCAGGAAAACTGCGCGGGAAATTCTGGAAGACGGAGCAGAAACTGTGCGTGTATCTGACAGAAACCTTGAAAAGTATCTGGGCAGAAAACGGTATACCATCAAAAAGAAAAATGATCAGAATGATGTTGGTATTGTACGCGGACTGGCCTGGACCAGTGTTGGTGGCGACACGCTGCAGATTGAAGTGAACACTATGCCCGGAAAAGGAGAGTTTCTTCTCACGGGGCAGTTGGGTGATGTAATGAAAGAGTCAGCAAGAACCGGGATCAGCTACGTTCGATCTCTCGGTCCGGACTATCATATTGATCCTGAGTTTTTTGGCAAACATGATATTCATATTCATATTCCGGAGGGTGCTGTGCAGAAAGACGGCCCATCTGCCGGTATTACAATGGCTACCGCGATTCTGTCAGCCATTACCGGAATTGCTGTCCGCGCTGATCTGGCAATGACAGGCGAGATTACGCTTCGGGGCAGGGTACTTCCCGTGGGAGGACTGAAGGAAAAGCTGCTTGCGGCAAAACAGGCGGGAATGACTACAGTACTGGTACCGGCTGACAATCGGGCTGATATTGCGGAGATCCAGTCAGAGATAACGGACGGTCTCTGCATTCGATACGTAAGTGATATGTCGGAGGTGCTGGACGCAGCTCTTGTCAGAACGTTATAGGAAGACTGAAGTCAGAAAGCCGGATGAAAAGAACAGAAACGGGAAACAGATTTCACAGAAGGAGGACACCAGATGGTAATCAGACAGGTTGGCCTGGAAACAGTATGCGGCATAACGAGCAGACTGCCGGAAAATACCAGGGCGGAAGTGGCATTTGCAGGGAAATCAAATGTGGGAAAATCTTCTCTGATCAATGGGCTGATGAACCGGAAAGCGCTGGCCCGGACCAGTGCACAGCCGGGAAAAACACAGACGATTAATTTCTACAATGTAAATGATGAGTTTTATCTTGTGGATCTTCCGGGTTACGGATACGCAAAAGTATCCCAGAATGAAAAAGAAAAGTGGGGAAAACTGATTGAACGGTATCTGCACGAATCAAAACAGCTGAAAGCGGTATTTCTTCTGATAGATATACGCCATGAACCGGGAGCCAATGACCGGATGATGTATGACTGGATTTGCCACAACGGCTACAATCCTATTATTATTGCGACGAAGCTTGATAAAATCAAACGCAGCCAGATCCAGAAACAGATGAAACTGATCCGGGATGGGCTTCAGGCCCGCCCGGGTACACAGATTATTCCGTTTTCTGCAGAGACAAAGCAGGGGCGGGAAGAAATCTGGGAAGTGATAGAAACGCTTTGCCTGGATCAGTAATCTGAGCCGGAGTGGTTATTCACAGGAAAGAAGATTGAGAACAGCCGCTTGGCATTAAAATGATGAAATCGGATTTTCTGCCTGAGTTACATGTTTCAGGCAAGCCGGCCTGTACTGTTGCCAGTAATAAGATTGGCTGAAAATCTGATTTCTCTGTTTGGAAGAGTATTCTTAGATTCAATTCGTTCTATAATCAATTCTCCAAGACGAATTCCCATCGTGAAAGGTGCCTGATCTGCACAGGTCAGTCTGATATAAAGTAGTTCACTATTTTCCATTGTACCAAAACCACATAATGAAAGCTGCTTCGGAATACAAATTTTAGCTTCCTGACAAAAACGGAGAGCTCCCATGGTAAGAAGATTATTTGCACATATGATGGCAGTTGCTCCTTGCTGAAACAGATGGTTTGCTCCCTCCATACCGGAGGAAATTCGATTGAAATGACCGTGAAACAGATAAGGATAATGATTGTTTACTTCTATTCCGGCAGTTTTCATCGCATTTTGAAACCCAAGAAATCGTTCCTGTGCAGATGATACGTATGACTGACCGTTTAGCAGTCCAATTCTAATGTGACCGAGCTTCAGGAGATATTGAGTAAGCTGCTGAAGTCCGGATACATTATCATTGTCAACCAGATCTCCTTTGAAGCGGGCATTGGATATTTCTCTGCCAAAAAGTACAACGGGAATCTGATGGCTGATTCGTGTGACTAATTCGTTGTTTTTTCCGCTTGTGTTAATAATGATACCATCTACCTGTTTTTCCATGAGAAGAGAAATACATTTTTTTTCACGATCTCCGTCGTCATCTGTAGAACAGACAAAAAGATTATAACCATGAAGCGCAAGAATGTTTTCTATACCGCGAGCCATTGTCGTGAAAAAAGTATTAGCAATATCAGAGACAACAAATCCGACAGTTTTGGAAGATTCATATTTTAGCGTACGGGCATTGGAATTTGGATAATATCCCAGGCTTTGTATAGCCTGATTGACTTTTTCAGCAAGCTCCCTGCTGACAGTTGGCTTATTATTTATTACTCTTGAGACGGTTGCTGTAGAAACTCCTGCTTTTATTGCCACATCTTTAATTGTTGGAATTGCCATGCTGTTTCACTCCTTTCTCATGTTATAAGTAAAGGTTTACTTAAGTATTATAACGAAAATAAAATGAAAAGACAAGAGCTTAGACAGTAAAAACATAAAGAGAAGCAGTTGAAAATATAAATAATACACAAAATTAGTTTTAAATATTGTGAAAAAAGAACAAATCCGATAATATAGCACAAAAAGTATTGACACTGAATCGGATAAAATATATAATTAGACCATCAAGAAAACGTATACACAAGAACTAGTTGCTGTAAAGAAAGAAATTGATCCCATAGTAAATGGCGAAAATTTCAATTTTTTGCAAGCAGGAGTAAACGTTTACTAAAAAGGAGGAACGGAATATGAACAAAAAAGTGATGAGCATGATTCTCTCGACAGTGACTGTTGCTGCAATGACAATGAGCGGAATGACTGCATTTGCAGAAGAGGGCCCGATTAAAATCGGTTTGACAGTGCCTCTTAGTGGAGATCGTGCAACAGAAGGAAGCTATGCGACAAATTCTCTGGAACTGGTTGTTGATGAGATTAATTCGGCAGGTGGTGTACTTGGACGGGACATCGAAGTTGTAGATCGCTCTACAGCGCGTATGCCTACTATAAACTGCACGCTACTGATTTGTACGGCAAGTTTTTCGTGAGGATTGACGGCGGATATTGGACACCGTCCCTTTTCGGCTCGCTTTTCGGTATGGAGTTTTTGGAAGATGGCGAGGGGTCTCTTGTTCGTCGCGGTTATGGAGTAAGCATGCGGGACTATGATTCGTATTTCTTTTCGGGTGAGAGTGTCGAGGTGAAGCTTTGCACTATGACCTACACGATGTTCGATTATTGGAAGAAATACGACGATAATGTCATCTATGGCCGGACACCGTTCTTCCCGGCAAAAACCAACCCCAAGAGCAATCTGCACAGTGCCTGGCTATCCGATTCCGGCAGTGCAG
>JAXEBU010000074.1:0-15289 GCA_034093895.1 Candidatus Choladocola sp.
TCTTTTCCAGTGCCTTATGTCCGAGCACACCCGGTACGGTCGGCACCTGCCGCCAGCCAAGGAAGTTCATTCCTTCCTTGCGTACGATACTCTCAAACATTTTCTTGGCCTGATTCCGTTTGAGGACATCCTGCGGGAAGAAAAACATACCAACTCCGTAATCTCTTTCTTCACCTAAAAAGATGCCAAGTTCCAAACAGGTTTTGTGGAAGAATCTATGCGAAATCTGCAGCATGATTCCAACTCCATCACCTGTTTTTCCCTCGGCATCTTTGCCAGCTCTGTGTTCTAAGTTTTCTACTATACTAAGTGCATTTTCTACTGTCTGATGAGTCTTGATTCCCTTAATGTTAACGACTGCACCGATACCGCAGTTATCGTGTTCAAACTCCGGCCGATACAATCCCGGGCTCACACAGACAGATTCGGAATTTCTTCTTGAATCCATCTTACTTCCTCCCGTATTGTATTTCTCATATACAGGCTATCCTGCAACCTGTTCTTCGTACACTATACACCTATTTTCCGGATCTGTAAATAGTAATTTTCTCCATTATTGTCAGATAATAAGTTAATTTGTATTTTTATCTTTTAATTATCTGTCTTTATTTCTATTTTTCTCTTTTATTCTTTTGATTAAGCACAATTTTCCTGCTTTACTGTATGCTTTTTACAGAAAAAAATTCAGTAATACAGCCAGTAAATTGGCCCCCATATGGAATAGTACCGGATATACAAACAATTTTCCTTTCTCAAAAACCGCTGTCAGCGCCATGGCCATCGGAAAAGCAAAGATCATCTGAATGGGATTTCCGTGGTATACAGCAAACAAAAGAGAGGACAGAACAGCTGCGGGAATGACTGCCAGAAACCGTTTCATACGCCCATAAATCAGGACCCGGAAAATCAGTTCCTCTGCAACCGGGACAAGAATCCCCAGTCCAGCCAGCTGTACAGCGATCTGTCCGGCCAGAAGCGCCTCCTGTGTACTGTTTGAAAAAGCATTCTGAATCCCCAGCAGATTCAGAATGCCGCTCCATATCAGATTCAGAAGACCGCCTCCCAGAAAACAGACAATTCCGAATGCGACCTTATCCTGAAAACTCCAAAAATCATTTCTCAGTTCTTTTTCTTTTGCTTTTTTCCAGTCACCAGAATACATCCACGCAGCCACCGGAATCACCAGCAAAGCTGTAACCGTTGTACACAACGCAGAATCCATGCTCCCGCCAAACAGCACAGATATCACATCTGACACTGCCATATGAAGCAGAAGCGGTATGAGAACTGAAATCACCTGACTTAAAACAGAACCATTCATATCAAACCCTTACCTGTCTGATCCGACGATCCGGACTATACACCGGATACTGTTTGCGTTTATTCCGCAGGAATTACCGGAATATCCAAAGATGCAACATGCCATGCTCCGTCATAAAATGACATCACAAGTTTTGCGGTATTGTCCCCGGACTGGGATCTCGTCTCCGTTGTCTGAACCGGAGTACCGTCCTCCAGCACTTCATCCGTATCAACTGTCACCTCTTCCTTTACAACATAATGGTAAAGAAGTGTCATCTCCGTGGTAATCGCTCCATTTTTCTCTTCCGTAAATGTCAGATCACTAAACTTTACTGCGAAATCAGATACTGCTGCTGTCTTAAAATCAGCAGAATCACTGTGGAAAATATCCCCCTGTTTTTTTACGAAATCCTCTGCAGTTTTTCTGCATCCATCAAATACATCACTGAGTGCATCTTTCTTTTCTTTCGCAGAGGATGCATACAGTTCTTTTAATACTGTAATTCCCAGTTCTTTACATTCATCCTGTGAAGACTTTTTCATCTTCATTTTATCTGTGTAATCAGCGCTTCCATCCAGCGCATCCAGTACGGTATTTACTGATTCAAGCGCAGGATGACGAATTACAAGACTGATCTTTCCCGGAATCAGTGTCGGAATCCGGTAACAGTCATAGGACGTAATGACCTCATCCTTTGCAAGCCAGGATGCATCTGCTTTTTCACTGTCCAGATACACCTCAGATCCGGCAGGCACGGTAAGAATGAAATTTTTTACCATACAGTGATCAGACAGAATCTTCCACTGGTCAAAAATTCCAAACACCGCTTTTGACTGCTTTTTGACTGTAAAATCATCTTCCAGCTGAACCTCGTCTGCCGCATTCAGGAATTCCACATGGTAATCCACATACTCGTTCCCGCTGTCATCATGTTTTTTCTCGCCTTCCTGAAGATGAAACCCTGCATACAGACTGTATTTTTTCTCATTCAACGCGCCAGTATACTCCTCCTGGGTCATCACAGCATCCTCCGACTGATCCAGCATGGCAAACGCATTGTTGCTTCTGTTATCAATGAGGCTGCTTAGATATCGCTCAATCGTATATTCCGGTGTACTCTGCCGGTAAGCCTGAAGACCGGCTGCTCCTCCGCCTGCCGCTCCGATCACAAGCAGCAGTATAATCAGTTTTATCAGAATTCTTTTAAATACTTTCATGTTCTATCCTCCTTAATATCCTGCAAGTGCTGCCTCGTAATTCAGGATGACTTTCAGATTTGCCTCCTCATAGTCATTCAGATAATAGAACATATTTGCATCAAAATCATCCGGAGCGTACGTCGGAACGTACCAGGACTTCTGGCTGAAATAATCTCTCAGATCCTGCGATTCAAAAATGCGGCCATGCAGTGCAAAAATCTCATTTCGAATCAGTCTGATCTGTCCGGCACTGAAATTGTAAAGCTCACTTTCATCAATATAGTGCGTACTGATTCCCGGAAGAATCAGATCGGAAGGTTCTCCCCATGTCTCCTGTCCGGAACTGCCGGAGCCTCCGCCCGAATCACCACCGGAACTGCCGCCCGAGTCACCGCTTCCGGAACCGCCGCCGCTGTTATACGTATAATCTCCGTTTCCCGGATCATAGATCTCAATGGGCTGATCATAACCGTAACTGCCGTCATCCCAGGAGCCGCTGTCATAAGAGCCATCACTGTAGGAACCGTCATCGTAAGAGGCATCACTGTAAGAATCACCGCTGTAGCTTTCATCTCCGTTATATCCGCTTTCATTGCCGGATCCGCCGGTTTCTTCACCTTCCGAAGAAACGACATTACCGTCCGCATCCGTTTCCGGAGCAGAAATTACATTGCCATTCTCATCTGTCTCCTGTGTTTCCGTCTCCGCATTCTCCGTTTGCTTTTCCGTCTCTGTTTCTTTTTCGACACCCTTAATAATATCACCGGCTGCAGTTACAGTAAAAGCATCTGTCTCATAAGCCCGACTCTCTGCTGTCTCAGGATCGAGTTCTTTCTCTGTACCCTTTTCTGTCACATCCACAGACGGGGACAATACATTTGACATATCCGACATCACCATGTCTGCTGTGAAGAAAGATGCACCAGCCGCCAGCACACAGCCTACTACAAAACCGCTGTTACGCTTCAGTATATTTCTCTTTTTCTTCATTATTTATATCTCACCCCTTCTGGGGCATCATAACACAGTTGTCGAAAAAAGTCCATGATAAGTCTCTTATTTTCTTCTCAAAGCACCCAGAAAGCAGGCACCGGTTGTCGATACAAAAGCCAGAAGACCCAGAATCAACAGAATCCATTCTTCTGTTTTTATAGGCAGAACAGTCTTTGATTCCTCATCCTCAGCTGCTGTTCCTGTCAGTATCCCGTAACTGTCTTTCGCAGCTTTTGCTGTTCCGGCTTCCTTTCCTCCGTTTCTTTTTTCATACAGCTTCTGTTCCTCTATTTCTCTGGCACTCTCTCTTATCTTCTGATATTCCGGCACATGTTTCACATTTTCACCGATGTAGAATGGGATTTCTTCACTCCAGTATTCATTTCCGGACAGATCACACAGATAAATCTGCAGCGTCTGCCACTGGTCAGATGAAGCAAGAGACAGTTTTATCGATTCATTGGCAGATTCCCCGTTCTCTTTTTCATAAATCTGTTCACTGTCACGGTATACTCTCACCTCCGAGAGACCGCCTGCATCGCGGGGTGTAATACACGCAGTCACCTCTCCGGTTTCATACATCTGCATTTTTTCCACTCCGGTCACGGTACAGTCCGGCGCTGTCCAGTCAAGACAGAAAACTACTTTTTTCTCCTGAATACCGGTATCACTTCTGTTATCTGCCCTGTCTGCGGAGGAAAGCAGCAGCTCATATATCCCTTCCCGATCAAAATACGTTCCGGGAACCGTATACTGATACAGTTTCCAGGACTCCCTGTTTCCCTGCATCGTGACATGATAATCCCGGCCCCGCTCCAGGCGTTTCATTTCCCCTTCCCTTCTGCAGTAAATCTCCGACTCACCGACATAGTCAATATTGCTCTCATAAAATACAATATCCGGCGGCTGCTTCAGATAGTACTCCTCCACTATCTCACGGGTAGCATCAGAGAGATTATAAACAGAACCGTACCGATTTACAGAAAACTGCATTTCTCTTTCAGAAACATTGCCGGCCAGATCCTCAGCTCTGACCTGCAGCCGATACACATCATCGTAACTTCTGTCATTCGGAAAATCAAAGTATTCCGTATATGCCGTCTGCTCCGACTCTCCTCTCCGGCTGATGGCAGGAACTCTCCCTCTGTTCGCTCCCGTCAGACTTACCTCCAGAGATCCCTGCTTATAATGCGCATCATCACAGGTTACTTTTACTTCCACCTTTCCCGCATTTGCCGTCTGGTCTGCAACTCCTGACACAGTAATTTCCGGCGAAGTCCGGTCTACACAGATCAGACTGCTTTTGGAAAAGTTCACATTTCCCACGCGATCCTCTGTCCTGACATATACCTGAAACATTCCTTCTTCACGGATCTCCAGCTGAGTACCGTCCGCACACCCGGTCCACTCTGCTGCTGCGGAAGGATCCGGAATGTTCCCGGCTCCGTCACACCGGATGATGCAGAAGCCTGACTTTTTCATTCCGCTTTTTCCGTCCGCTCCTATGGAGACAGAAAGATCGGCTTTCTGCGATACATAAACAATTCCTCCCTCTGATACTCCCGATACATGAATTTCAGCCGCCGGTACTGATTCGTCTATATAGTAGTTTTCCTGCACAATATCAGATTCCACCAGAACATTTCCATCTTCGTCCATACTGGACAGACGAAATGTAAGTGTACCGTCTTTTCTCAGATTTGTTCCTGCCGTCCCTCTGTCATGGCTGTTTTCCTTTTTCGGCGTTATATAAAGACTGGTTCCCGACCGTACCCACAGACGATCCTGATCATCTCTGTACCATGCATTATCATCTCCGACAATTTCATAATGCTTCCCACGTTCAATCCTGCCTGCCGCTTTATCCATTTCTTTGCGCTCTCGCTCTGATTCGCTCTCTGATTCTGCCTCACTCCCGGTTTCCGTCAAGATTTCCGTTTCTGCCTCACTTCCGGTTTCCGTCAAGGTTTCTGTCTCACTTTCGGTTTCTGTCTCACTTTCAGTTTCGGTTTCTGTCTCGCTTTCAGTTTCGGTTCCTGTCTCGCTTTCCGGCTCTGTCTCGCTTTCCGGCTCTGTCTCGTTTTTCGACTCTGTCTCGCTTTTCGGCTCTGTCTCACTTTCAGTTTCTGTTCTGCTTTCCGGATCTGCCTCTCTTCCGGTTTCTCTCACGTTTTCGGATTCTGTTTCCATCTCCGTCTCACTCTCCGTTTCTGTCTCAGTTTCACTTTCCGTCTCGCTCTCCGTTTCTGTCTCAGTTTCACTTTCCGTCTCAGTTTCACTTTCTGTCTCAGTTTCGTTTTCTTCTGCAAATACGTTCACTGCTTTTTGTACCTCTGCATTCAGCTTTATCTGATCTGCGGACATCTCATCTGCAGCAGATGCAAAAGCAACTGCCATCTGTGGATCTTCTGTCTCTCCGCAGCAGATCATACCAAATACCGTCATACCAGCCAGAGCAATCGCAAGCGCCATTGCTCCATACTTTCTGTTCTGCTTCCTGTTCTGTTTCCTGTTCTGTTTCCTGTTCTCTTTCATCCAATTCCCCCTGTCTCTGTTTTTTCAAGAGCGACTCAGGCGTTCTTCCCGCTGTATGACCGAATGCGAAGCACGCTCTGCTGACCACGCCTGCAATCCGCCGAAGGTTTACATTTCAGAAGAGGATTGACACCCGCTACTGAGACTGTTTTTTCTCTCGCTTAACGCTCCCCGCGTTCGAAGCGGGAGACTCCTTCGGAAATGTTGAATGCTCTGTTTACCGCCTGTTTTGCTGCTGTGCAATGTTCCTCAAGCTGTCTTCTGTCCTCTTCTTTCCACAAAGCTCCTTCTGTATAAATAAAGCGCTCCACCTCTTCCAGAGTTTTTTTTACAGACTGTTCTGTTTCACCTGCCTTCTCCAGATCAGAAGCTCTCATAACCATACAGGTCAGCAATTCACGGCCAATCTGCCGGCGAACTCCTGATAATTCCTGATTTTCTCCTGTAACACTCCACAGCTGGGTCAGATCTTCCCAGTAATCTGCAACGCTCCCCTGCTCTTCGCCGTTTTCATTTTGTTTTCCTATTTTTTCATAATAGCTGCCCATTCGTTTCAGAATTTTGGCCGTTTCTGCCCAGACCGGTTTCTTCTCCATTGCGTCGGCAACATCCACCGCCTGTGTAAACCACCTGAAAGATGCACTTTTTCCTCCTGCCTCCTGAAAAAAATACCAGTATGCCAGCCCCATACGATAAGCAAACTCTCCATACGATTCACTTTGATGATCCAGACACTCCAGTGCAGTTTTACCCTCGTTATTCATGCTGTGAAAAAGCTGATCCGTCAGCAGTTTTTCCTCCTCAGCAGTAAATACGTAATCGTCAATGATTCTGTTTATCATGTGGAGGCACCAGGATGCGTCCTCCGGCTGGAGAGCGGCCGCCTTTTCATACCATTCCATTGCCTGTGCAAAACTGATTCCCTCTGACTGTTCCAGAAGAGCAGCATACGCTTCGCTCTCCGACGTTCCTTCCGCAGGCTGCTCCGCTCCTATGCTCCCTGCAGCAAAAACAAGTACAAAAGCGAGAAACACAGACGCAGTACATCCTTTCCAGAATCTTTTTCTCCTGTAATACCGTTTTTCCGTCCTGCATACAGCCAGGTACAGTCGGCTTCCGTTCTGAATTCTCCTGCCGCGGTCTTTTTCAAGGCACTGCCGAATCAGCTGATTCGCTTCTTTTTTCCAGAGGCTTCGCTCCTCACGCCATCCCATCTCATCAGGAGGATCCGGCGGATGTCCATAAACGTAATAATACAGCAGCGCACCGAAACCGTATACATCAGCTCCCGTATCCAGCTTCTCTTCCATTTTCTGCTGTTCCGGAGCGGCAAATCCCGGTGTTCCCAGGCAGGGATTTACCTGCTGCGATCCATGAACCAGAACAGAGGTGCCAAAATCGATCAGAACAAGCTGCCCATTTCTTTTCAGCAGAACATTTGATGGCTTTATATCAAGATGAAGGACCGGCTGCGGTCTCGTATGAAGATAGGAAAGCACATCTGATAGCTGCCTCGCAATGGAAAAAAACTGTACCGGTGTCACTTCTTTCCTGTCCAATTCATGCAAACAGCGGCCATTTACGTACTCCATAATCAGCCAGAGATATTCCGCATCCTCCAAAACATCAATAATCGTGACGAGAGCCGGATGGTTCAGCTTCTTCATCATATTTAATTCGTGCATCCTGTCATGAAAAAAAACTCCTTTCAGAGCTTTTGCAGCCCGGAACTGTTCTGTCAGTATATGCTGTACGAGATAAACACTGCTCTCGCCTCCTCTGCCAATCTGCCTGATAATCCGATAATTCGATCCGGAAATCATTCTGCAGTCCGAAAAATTTTCATTTTTCAGAAAAATCGCCCCTTTCCCGGTTTCTGATTCTAACTTTTCATTCCGACTGTTTTGTTCTTATGGAAGATCCGGCGAAATGCCAGGTATGATTAATGTATGCTTTATATGATATGTGATATTATTATCATGTATATGAGTTGTTTTGTCAAGGACTTTATTATAAAATTCAATCCATAATATCGTCTTCTCTGCACGCGGAGCGTTTTTATCGTATAGAAAAAGAGACCGTGTCCACACACAGTCTCTTCCCGGGTCACTTATATTTTATCTCAGTCGAAGAAGACTCTCACTTCTATAAGTGGTGAGTAATAACAAATTCATCTCAGTGGGAATCCAATCTCCGACTAAGATAAACGCTCCGCGAGGATGCGCAGCGATTCTGAGAAGAAAGATGTCAGCTTAAGCTGACCAGAATCGCGCGCAAGTCTCACGTGCGTTCGACTTGAATTCTTTCTGTTTTGTCCTGCTCAGCCTGTTCGACTGCCCCAAATTCGTACCGGTATGGGATTTCCTTCCGCACTCCGTATATCTTTTCATAAAGATCACTCCAGAGCTGCGCAAGAGAGTCTTCACCCTCCCGTACAGCGTCCAGTACAAGTCCGCCATCCCGTTCCATACATTCATACGCCTTCTTTTCTTCACCTGTTCGGGAGAGGGCTTTTATATAGTAAAACCTCAAACTGCTGTCATTTTGCAGGCTCTCTTCAGCGTTCTCATAAAATCTGCACAATGATTCATATCCCCCGGCTAAAACAAGAATTCGGAAGCCTTCTTTCAGATAAGAAATCTCTGAATTTTGCAGATTTATCCCCCGCACCATCCATTTTACAGCTTTTTTCTTTCTGCCGCGTACCAGGTTCAGGCAGGCCAGACCATGACACGCCCAGGCGTTTTTCCGCAGTGCATAAGAGGATTTCAGTTCTTCTTTGGATTTTTTATATCTCCCTATAACAAAATACCGTATACCGAGCTGATAATGTGCATACCAGTTCATTTTCTCTTCCAGCTTCACAGAACGTTTCAGGCGTGCCAGGCTTTCCTCATCCGCAAGAAATACATCCGGTCTTCGCTCCGGTTCCGGACAGGGAAGAGGAGCCCCTTCCAGGAAATTTTTCCAGCTTCTGTATGCTCCCGATTCATCAGTAAATTCCAGATGAGAGGTCAGAGGGCCATGCACTCCCAGCACTCCATAACCACTTCCCTTTAAAAGGAGATCGGCCTTTCGAACGGCCATTGCACCGGAGTCCTTCCGTTTTTTCTCCATCTGCTCCGTACAGTGGTTATCAAGAAGCAATTTCGTCATTTTACAGCTTCTTTCCTCATGCGACAGCAAAAGATCTGACGGATCCAGTTGGACAGGCCCATACTGCTCCAGCCACTCCCATGCAGTATGAGGCGCCATGGGAATGCATCCGTACTGCGTTTTCGGAATTCCCGCCTGAATCTCCAGATATCTTCCTGCATTCTCTGTCAGAAATTCCTGCCAGTGATCAGAACCTCTGCATTTTCCCCAGGAAAACAGTTTCCGGCTGCGCAGGCGATCCGTGGATCTCTGTATCATGCCGAATCCGTCCCGGTTTACATGGGCAATGTACTTCGGAGCTCCAGGATCCAGTTCAAAGAAATAATCGACAGAACCGGGAATCTTTTTATAATCTGTAATATCAATGCCATTCACCATCGGAATATCGGTTTTATAAACTATACCGTTTTTATTTGTATAAGCGCAATGTGCCGGAACAATAATTCTTCCGCCTTCCGATTCCGGCACGGCTATATTGCTCCACCAGTACATGGGGACAACTTCGTCATTTTCATTTACGATACGCATCCGGCAGTTTAAAAAACAGGAATCTTCCTCCAGCCAGAAATCCATCTGGTATGTAACATTACGTATTCTCTCATACTCATACATCCGCAGAACAGGATTTTCTTTGTCATCAACAGTCCGGGCCGTATACAGCTGTTCTGTCGTAAAAGGCGTGTGGCCGATTATGCCCACATTCCATTCCACACCGCCGCTGAACCACGCATTTCTCACTGCAAGGTTGCCAAACCGGAGAACATCATTCGTATAAAGAAGATTCCGGTCATGCTCTTTATCCCACAGCTCCCACAGCCGTCCTCCGTATTCCGGAAGAAAGACAGCTCTTAAAAACGTGTTTTCCAGAACAGCAGTCACGACCTCCAGCTCGCCCAGCGTTCTTTTATAGCCGTTCCTCTGCCGGTAAGGATATGCATTCCTGACTCTTCCATATCCACCGTAAATCTCATCCGATTCTCCCAGAGCAAACTGCAGACTGTTCTGCAGAATGCTTTCTCCCAGCAGATCCGGTACCGCAGATTCCTCTCCCAGCAGAGCAGCTTTCATTTTTCTCTTCTCCAACCTCAGTTCCGTGCTCATATCTGTTTCACCTTCTCTCAAAACCCCGAATTCTTTTCTGTTTTCTACTGACACACATTATATACCTTTCCGGCAATTTCAGAAATCCTGCTGATGGCACTTCCGTTATCCTGCAGATCCTGACTCAGCACACAGAGTATAAATGCGGAATCACCGCTTTCAACTATGGCTATATCATTTTCCACATAGTCTCCGTATTCCCCTGCCAGTTCTCCCGTTTTGTTGGCAGAAACTGCATCGGTGCCACTCAGACCGGCCGGTATTTTGTTTGTTCTCGTCTGCTGTTTCAGATATTCATACATTTTTGCAGATGCCTCCGGGCACACACACGTACCGCGGTAAATGCGCTCCAGAAGGTCTCTGCAGTCATTGGCAGAAGTATAATTGTCGCCGGACGGATTTTCCTCCAGGAACTTTCTTCCCACCGCAGTATTCATATACCCGTTTTCTGCACAGAACTGATTGACCACCTGCATTCCTGACGCTGCATCTCCGCCGCCCAGTCTCTCAAGAAGTGTATTGGCAGCTGTATTGTCACTGACGGTAATCATATCTGTAATCAGCTGTTTCAGTTCTCCGTCATACGATTCATTAATGGTAATGCGTCGGTCTTCCGAAGAAGGATAGCAGACTCTGTCGTATATAGCCGCCATGATAAACACCTTGATCACGCTGGCCGACTTCATCTGTATATCTCCGTTTATATCCCCCTCTGCTTCCGTATCCAGATCCTTCAGGCTGACAGCCCAGTTTTCTCCCTGTTCCATTACCGGATATACCTCGTCCTCACCCAGCGTTTCCATCAGCGCTGCCATCCTACTCTCTGCTTCCTTTGAGACTTCTTTCTCTTTCATTCCTTTTTTCACGAAATACGCATCAATACCATCAGCAATTCCTTCTGCCATCAGCTTCTGCACCGATTCATCCGCCATACGCAGATCGTCTGATTCGTTCGTCATATATCCCATCTCCAGAATCATAACCGGCAGTTTGCTCCAGTTAATTCCGGTCATATTATCATAATACTGTATCCCCTGAGAATCAAAAGAAGCTTTGCTGCAATAAGAACTGAGAATACAGTCTGCCAGCAGATAGGAGTCCTCTGCCAGACTGCCCACGTAAGGGTTGTTCGGAGAAGGCACCATGGCCAGCGCACCTCTTACACCGGAATCATCCGATCCGTTTGCATGAATTCTGACGTAAATATCGCCGCCCTCTTCATATGCCAGCTGTGCACGCTCTGCATTGCTGATAGCTGTATCATGATCTTCACGGGTCAGTATCACCCGGTATCCCCGCTCCTCCAGCTCATCACGAAGCAGCAGCGAAACCTCAAGATTCAGCTCATACTCCTTTTTCCCGCTGTATCTTCCTTCCGTCCCCGTTGTGGCTTTCGCCTTCATTTCGGTAGAACCGGGGCCGTTTGGCTCCTTTTCGCTCATGTCCACCCAGCTTCCCTGATGTCCCGGATCTATGGCTACTACCAGTTTTTCTGCTTCTGTTTCACTTTCTGTCTCTGTTTCTGTTTCGCTCTCTGTTTCTGTATCCTTTTCTGTTTCAGCCGCGGTACTCTCTTCCGTCAGTGATTCCGTTACTGCCTCTGTCACAAGTTCTGATGTTTCCCCTTCCGGAAAAGCTTCAGAGCTTTCTGCCGCTTCCGTCTGTTCTTCCTGTTCCAGACTGCCCTCTCTGTTTTTCGACTGTTCCTGACTGCTCAGTTTTTCTCTGTTGCCGGAATTTTCCATTTTCAGGACAGACCAGCCCAGAAAAGATGCGCATACAATCAGGACAACGACTGCCACTGCCAGAAATGCCGTAACTGGAAAGTCCCTGTTTTTTCTTTTCCTGTTATTCATACGCTTTCCCCCGTTTTTTTCAGCTCAGTTCCTGCATGGCCTGCTGAATCTGTTCCTCGCAGGATCTCATGGCAAGAATTGTTTTTTCCATCAAATCTTCCAGCGTCCATCCCAGAGCTTCTGCCCCCGTTCTGATGACATCTCTGGAGCAGCCTGCTGCAAATTTTTTATCCTTGAATTTCTTTTTCAGGCTGGATACTTCCATATCCATCACACTCTTTGACGGGCGCATCCTGGCTGCAGCTCCAATCAGCCCTGTCAGTTCATCTGCTGCAAAAAGCACCTTTTCCATCTCATGCTTTGGCTCCACATCACAACAGATTCCATAGCCGTGGCTGCAAACAGAGTAAATCATCTCATCACTGACACCGCCCTTTTTCAGAAGCTCCGGCGCCTTTACACAGTGCTGTTCCGGATACTGTTCAAAATCAATATCATGAAGCAGCCCCGTTATTCCCCAGTACTCTTCTGAATCACCGTATCCCAGTTTGCTCGCATACCACCGCATGACCCCTTCCACCGTCAGGGCATGCTGGATATGGAAAGGTTCCTTATTATATTCTCTCAAAAGTGCAAATGCTTCTTCTCTCGTTACCGAACTTTTCATCTGTATCGCTCCTTATTCTTTTTCTTCTCCGGCCAAAGTAAAGCCACAGAGCAATTATAGCACAGTTTCTGCGGTGCATCAAACTTACAGGCAGAAAAAGCGGCCCGTTTTTCACGACGGACCGCTTTCTTTGATCATGATCAGGAGAATTTTCTTTGAACTTTAAAACTGATTGCGTACTTCCGTGTAGTGTAATCTCCTAGAAGAAGTCTTCACCCTGAAGTGCATCGAAGCCTTCCTCGCCGGTACGCACTTTGATTACATTTGCCACATTGTATACGAAGATCTTGCCATCGCCGATATGGCCTGTATACAGTGCTTTTTTCGCAGCCGCAATTACCTTTTCCGGTGCTACCTTGCTGACAACTACATCTACCTGAATCTTCGGAAGCAGATTCAGATCCATCTGAACGCCACGGTAGTACTCTGCTTTTCCTTTCTGAATTCCGCATCCAAGTACGTTTGTCACTGTCATACCTGTTACACCAATATCATTCAGCGCTTCTTTCAGCTCATCAAATTTGCTCTGTTTTGCAACGATTGTAATCTTGGTCAGATTTGTATCGCTGGCGATCGGAGATGCCGGCGTCTTCACCTGTACCGGAACTGCATCATCTACGTGTACCGGTTTTTCCGGAAGAGGCTCAGCTGCCGTATACTGGGCGCCACCAAAGTTGTTGATGCTGGATACGAGTGCAAAGTCCGCATATGCAGATGCAAGACCGTGTTCATGAATGTCAAGTCCATCCACTTCTTCTGTAACAGAAGCGCGGAGACCGATTGTTTTCTTCAGTACTGTAAAGATAATCGTCATGGTTACTGCTACCCAGGCAATCACAGATACAACACCGAGAACCTGTGTTCCCAGGAAATTAAAACCTCCGCCGTAAAGAAGTCCGAGCTTCTCACCGCTTCCGAAATCATAGTAAGCAAAGAGTCCTGTCAGCACTGTTCCCAGAGCTCCGCAGATTCCGTGAACTCCAACTGCTCCCACCGGATCATCTACCTTCAGTTTCTGATCAACAAATTCGATACCAAGGACAACTGCAAAGCCTGCAATGATACCAATCAGTGCTGCACCTGCCGGTGTTACCGTATCACAGCCTGCCGTAATTGCAACCAGACCTGCCAGAGAACCATTCAGCGTCATGGATACATCCGGCTTCTTATAACGCAGCCATGTGAAAATCATGACTGTTACGGTTGCCATTGCAGCTGCCAGGTTTGTTGTATAGAAGATACGTGCTGCAGCTGCGGCACTGTCCCCGGACATACCAAGTGTGGAACATCCGTTGAATCCGAACCAGCAGAACCAGAGAATAAACACACCGAGTGCTGCCAGCGTCATGCTGTGACCGAGAATTGCATTCGGTTTTCCGTTCTTGTCATACTTTCCGATACGCGGACCGAGAATTGCTGCTCCGATGAAAGCTGCAACTCCGCCAACCATGTGAACTGCGGTGGAACCTGCGAAATCATGGAAGCCCAGCTGTGCAAGCCAGCCGCCGCCCCAGATCCAGTGTCCTGAAATCGGATAAACAAAAAGGCTGATCAGTGCACTGTAAATACAGTAAGCTGAGAACTTTGTTCTTTCCGCCATTGCTCCGGAAACGATTGTTGCCGATGTTGCACAGAATACAGTCTGGAAAATCATTGTTGCAAAATCATCTGTGCTCATACAGAAAAGATCAATCTTTCCAAATAAAGGTGCGGTACTGCCAAACATAATTCCATAACCGATAAACCAGTAAATCGGGGTACCGATACTAAAATCCATCAGGTTCTTCATAATGATGTTGCCTGCATTCTTTGCTCTGGTTAAACCAGTCTCCACCATAGCAAAACCTGCCTGCATAAAGAATACGAGTGCGGCTCCCACCAGAACCCACGTTGTGTCCAGGTTGCTCGCCAATGCTTTTAATTCTTCCATACCATTTCCCTCCTCTTTTTTCAAAAAGAAAAGGCGCCATGGTCTTTGCCATAGCGCCTTCGCTTTGAATGAACGTAGTTTACACCATCTTTGCTCCGGGTGTCAATGCAAAATCTAAAAATTTTCTAAATTTGTCCGGAGTGCAGAAAATAAGGTGATAATTTATAAAATTTTGTTAAAGTCAGACAAAATTCCATATTATTTTTCTTCAGTTCAGTAATATCAAAGCATTACAGTAGGAAGGATTTCAATTCATTCACATTGGCTGCGATTCGATCCGGCTGTGCGCCGTGATCAATCAGAAATTCCCGGCTGCGAAATCCCCAGCTCACCGGTATACAGTCCATATCACTGTTGTCTGCTGTCATAAGATCCACGTCGGAGTCACCAACGTACACTGCACGCTCACCCGGTACTCCCAGTTCCTCCAGAGCCTGAAACACAGAATCAGGTGCCGGTTTTCTGCGGCATCCCTCACGTTCTCCGATCGCTACCGGCACCAGCTCTCCAAAGTAAATATCCCGGAGCTTTTTTACTGCAAAATCTGCCTTATTGGATACGATAGCCGTACGGTATCCTTCTTTTTTCAGCCAGTCCAGCAATGCGATG
>JAXEBU010000075.1:0-10703 GCA_034093895.1 Candidatus Choladocola sp.
ATGCGTTTTCTGCATTATCCACCACCGGGTATTCTACCTGCAGTTATCGTGAGTGGCCCGAGACAGCGCTGGGTATCATGATCCTGCTCATGATCATTGGCGGTGGGATTGGATCTACGGCAGGAGGAATCAAGCTGGGCAGGGTATGCAGGCTGATGAAGAATCTGGTATGGAATGTGAAGAAAAAGATGATACCGGACCGGACGGTAACGCTCACGTATTATTGTAAGGGAACAGAAAAAGAATTACTGGACAGAACGCAGGTGGAAGAAGCTTCTGCCTATGCACAGACGTATCTTCTGGTCTATGTGGTAGGGACGATTGCTCTGACATTCTTTTCTGGATGTACCTTGCTGGAGGGGGCGTTTGAGTTTGCTTCCTCACTTGGTACGGTGGGACTCTCCATTGGAATTACGAATGCAGGAACCACTTCCGTATGTCTTTTGATTGAGATTATCGGGATGATTTTAGGAAGACTGGAGATTTTTGTATTGCTGCAGGCTTTTTGAATGTAATAATACGCTCCGTGAGGATGCGCAGCGATTCAGAGAAGAAAGATGTGCTGAAAGTCGTTGGGACAACCGTGGATATCTATAATAATGTAATTTTACATGACAAAAATGTAATATCGACATATTACGTGACAAAAGCCGAAAAATCCGGAAAAATAAAGGATATTCTTTGTTTTTACGGAAAAAGTATAGTATAATAAAAATTATCATTATGTATTTCAAAAATGGATTTTTATGTCATTTTGTTTTTCAAAATTGAGAACGTAATAATTTAAGGATGTATGCAACGTATGAGGAAAATGAAAGCGATGGGGAAGGGGAAAATGATGACAGGAACAAAGGGAAAAAAACTGGCGGCAATTATGGTGACGGCTGTGATGGCGTTGACGCTTCTGTCAGGATGTACTGCAACTGAGAAGAAGGAAGATGCAGATACAATTACAGTTTATTTATGGAGCAGCGCATTATACGACGATTTTGCACCCTATGTTCAGGCGCAGCTTCCGGAGTTGAATGTTGAGTTTATTGTGGGAAATAATGATCTGGATTTTTACAAATTCATGAATGAACATGGACAGCTGCCCGATATTATCACCTGCCGCCGCTTTTCTCTGCATGATGCGGCAGACCTGAAGGATCAGCTGATGGATCTGTCCACCACCGAGGTGGCAGGTGCAATATACGAATCCTATATCGGCAATTTCACCAATGCCGACGGAACGATCAACTGGCTTCCTGTTTGTGGTACAGTAGACGGCTTCGTTGCCAACCGGGGACTGTTTGAAGCGTACGGTATTCCGCTGCCGACGGATTATGACAGCATGGTTTCTGCCTGCCGGGCATTTGAAGAAAAAGGGATCCGTGGGTTTGTTGCGGATTTTGCTTATGACTATACCTGCATGGAAGTGCTGCAGGGGCTGTCTATTCCGGAGATAACATCCATGAAAGGACGCATGTGGCGCAGCAGCTACGAGGATCCGTCAGAAGATACAACAGGCCTTGACAGTGAGATATGGCCGGGCATATTTGAGCGTATGGAACAGTTTATTACCGATGTGGATATCCGCCCGGAGGATCCGGAACTCAGTTATGATCCTGTGATAGAAATGTTCGCTGAAGGCAGTGCGGCTGTGATCCGTGGAGGCGGAGCCAACGTGATTGCATTTCAGAACAGTGGTATCGATGCTGTCTTTCTGCCGTATTACGGGCCGGACGGGGAACAGTGGCTGCTTACCTATCCGGAATTTCAGGTGGCACTGAACAGGGATCTGGAAAAGGACAAAAAACGTCGGGAAAAGGCCATGCAGGTTCTTAACGTTATGCTTTCGGAGGAGAGTCAGAATAATTTTGCAGAGGGTGAGGATGTTATTACATACAGTCAGGATATTGATCTTCAGCTTTCACCGTATCTCGATAATCTGAAGCCGCTGATCAATC
This sequence comes from Candidatus Choladocola sp., assembly GCA_034093895.1. Taxonomy (GTDB): domain Bacteria; phylum Bacillota; class Clostridia; order Lachnospirales; family Lachnospiraceae; genus Choladousia. The sequence goes on from JAXEBU010000075.1 coordinate 1,950, forward strand.
AGAATCATCTTTATATCCGTATTGCTTCCAATGATTTCTTTGCCGTGTCCAAAGACGTTGTTACAAAGATGATACAGGGGGAATATGACGCAGAACAGGCTTATGAATCGTTTGATGCACAGCTGAGGGAGACGAAGCATACGGATGATATGACTGTATTGTCGGTGAGCCGGGATTATTCCCGGATATTCCACAGAAAGGGCGGCAATGAAGCATACTCTGCCATGGCAAATTCTCTGCGCGGCTATTACGGCAGCGATGTGCTTATTGCACCTGCATACAGTTTTACAGGTTCTGTATTTAAGGCAGACTATACGGAGAAAATGGCAGGAAATATGATTATGCCGAATCCCCTGGAAGCATATCACTGTGAAATGAACGGTGCGAAACTGAAGGAATATGTGAAAGCTTACGTGGAGGGATTTCAGGAAGGCTTTACGCCATTTAACCGGGGTTCCCTGCCTGTTGTCAGCGGATTGCAGATTGAAGTGCGGGAAGCTGACGGAACGTATGCTCTGGAACGTGTGTTAAAAGAGGGAAAGGAGATCGGTGACGAAGATACATTTCAGGTAACGTGCCTTAATACCAGGGCATATATGAATCCATTACTCAATGATGATACGTGTGTGTTTGAGATGCCGGAAAAACGTGTAAAGGATGAGTGGATTTCATATGTAAAAGACGGCGGCAAGGTGGCAGAACCGGAAGACTATATTACGTTAAAATAGCCGGACTCAATTGAAAAGAGGAGAATGATGACGAAAAGAATTCTTGCCGCAGCTTTACTGCCTGTGATGCTGTTGGGTATCTCAGGCTGCGGAAATCAAAAAGATAATAATAAGACAGGAATAACCATGTATCTGTGGGACAAGTCCATGACCAGAGAATTTACTCCCTGGCTGGAAAAGCAGTTTCCGGACATTGACTTTACTTTCGTTATCGGGTACAACACCATGGATTATTATGCTGACCTGAATGAGAGAGGAAATCTGCCTGACATCATCACCTGCCGGCGCTTTTCGCTGAATGATGCTGCCCATATGTCCGATCTGCTTCTGGATCTGAGTGAGACAGAAGTAGTCGGCAGTTATTACGATACATATATTGAGTATAACAGAGAAGCAGATGGCGCAATCCGATGGCTGCCCATGTGCGCAGAGGTGGACGGCTATATTGCTAATGTCGACCTTTTTGAAAAGAGTGGAATATCATTGCCTTCCAATTATGAAGAATTTGCCGAAGCCTGCCGTCAGTTTGACGGGCTGGGACTGACGGGATATTTGAACGACTATCGGGAGGATTATTCCTGCATGGAGGCTCTGCAGGGCTGTGCCATCCCGGAGCTGATGACCATGGAGGGTACGAAATGGCGTTCTGAATATGAAAATGAAGCCGTGGGAACCCGGGTGGGACTTGATCAGAAGGTATGGCCTGCCGTGTTCGAAAAGTTTGAACAGTATATGAGGGATACCGGGATAAAGCCGGAGGATACGGATATGGATTTTGGGACAATGAAAGCAGCATTGCTGGATGGCAAGGCAGCCATGATCCGGGGTACTGCCAGCGACTGTGCAGTATTCAGACAGGAGAATAACATGAATGTGGTTATGCTGCCGTACTTCGGAGCGAATGCTGAGGACAGCTGGCTTCTGACGTATCCCACGTGCCAGGTGGCTGTCAACAGGGATGTGGCAGAGGATCAGGAAAAGAACGATGCCATTATGATGGTTATTGAAGCAATGTTCAGCGAGGAAGGCCAGCGTCACATTGCTGCAGACAATGCTGTGCTCAGTTATAATAAAAATGTAAATATGGAGATCAATGATGTTTTTTCACAGGTTATGGACTGCATTAACAGCAACCACCTGTATATGCGGCTTGCCTCTGCAGAGATGTTTGCCGTGTCGAAAAGTGTGGTACAGAAAATGATAAACGGTGAGTACGATGCCGAAGGAGCCTGGCAGGATTTTGATGCGCAGCTTACCATTTCAAAGACCGGCGAACGGGATGAGGCGGTCACTTTCCAGAATACAGGGTATGACTATGCATTCGGAGAAAACGGCAGTCCTGCAGCGTCTGCTGTAATAAACACGCTGCGAAAACAGTGTGGAAGTGATATTGCAGTCGGTTATTCCAGTGTTGTAACAGCGCCTGTTTTCGTGGGAGAGTATACGGAGCAGCAGCTGAACTGGCTGATGGCGAACCGTGAGTCCATGAGAAGCGGTCAGCTTACGGGTTCCGAAGTAAAAGAGCTTATGGACTGGCTGATAAATGTAAAAGAGGACGGTTCAAATCCTGTCAGACACGATAATCTGATACCTGTTACCGGTGGAATGGAGTATAAGCTGACGGACAATGGAGACGGCACTTATACACTTGGAGAGATTACCGTAAACGGCAGACCAATCGACGAGAATTCCGTCTATTCCGTAGCAATGTTTGGAGACAGCAGTTATATTGAAGAATCCGTATACTGTAATTGTCCAATGCCGGAGACGCTCCATAATAAGATGAAAACGACGGACACAAATGTGTATACTTTGTTGCATGAAGCTCTTGCGGGCGGAGGCCAGTTTGAAGCGCCAGCAGGTTATGTTACGATTCTGAGATAAGGAGGAAAATTTCATGGGGAAAAGGCTTCGGACTGTCTCTGCTGCAGTTGTTATGATAATTCTGATTATCGTGTCCGGTATCCGTTATTATACTTTTGTGACACAGACAATATACTCGGAAAGCGTTTCTCATCTGACAGAAATCTTTCATCAGGCCAATACATCGTTTCAGAATCTGGTAAACAGGAACTGGACTCATATGCATTTATGGGCGGATTATTTACAGGATGTTTCGGACGAAAAAGAAATCAGAGCGTTTGTTTCCCATGCAAAAGAGGAAACCGGTTTTACTGATTTTTATTTTATCAACCGGGAAGGAGATTATCGGACGGTAAGCGGTGAGACGGGATATCTGGATCTGAAGGATGAGCTGCCGGAATTAATCCTCAATGGGAAAGATGTGGCAATGAATGCTGTGGTGCCCGGGCAGCCGCAGATTATGGTGTTTTCCACACCGGCTGCTTCCGGTACTTTTGAAGGCTTTGCATATGAGGCCATCGCAGTCAGCTTCAATAATTCCGATCTGGTGAATGCACTGAAAATATCGGCTTTTGACGGTAAGTCCAGCAGCTTCGTAATCCGCTCAGACGGACGCGTGGTGGTGGACAATGCTGCCGATAAACAGAAGGATATTTATAATTTCATTGCCATGCTGAGAAATTATTCGGAAATGGACAGCGGAGATATAGAACATCTTCATGAGGATTTCAGGAAGGGAAACTCCGGAGCAACGGTATTAAGCATACAGGGTACAGGCTACTATCTGATCTACGAGCCGGCTGATTTTGAGGACTGGATTGTGCTGGGTCTGGTGCCGTCCGGCGTTGTGAACGCCAGCATGAACAAGCTTCAGTACAGCACCCTTTTGCTGGTGGCAGGAATTATGGTCGGCCTTGGCGTGATGATGCTTCTGGCTGTAATCCGTCAGAATCGTCTGAAACTGAAAAAGAAGGATACGGAAATTTTATATCGTGAGGAATTGTTTTCCAAGCTTTCCGTCAATGTGGATGACGTTTTTCTCATGCTGGATGCAGAAAATCTCCGTGTGGATTATATCAGTCCCAATATTGAAAAACTGGTCGGTATCTCTGAAAAGCAGGCTTATGCTGATATCCATGAGCTGGATCATCTGATCAGAGATGATGCGGCGGTTCACATTCTGGATCAGCTTTCGGGAATTCTTCCGGGTCAGCAAAGTGAGTGGGACAGAGAGTATATTCATCAAAAAACAGGGGAAGTGCGCTGGTTTCATGTTATTGCTTTCTGTACCGATATTCAGGATGAAAAAAAATATATCCTTGTACTGTCTGACCGTACCAGAGACCGGAATATCAATCAGGCGCTTGCGGATGCTGTCAAAGCGGCAGAAAGTGCAAACAGGGCAAAGAGTACATTTTTAAGCAGTATGTCCCATGATATCCGGACGCCGATGAATGCAATTATTGGCTTTACGACTCTGGCCAGCGCCAACATTGGCAATGACGAAAAGATAAAGGACTATCTGTCAAAAATACTCGCTTCAGGAAATCATCTTCTTTCGCTTATCAACGATGTGCTTGATATGAGCCGGATTGAAAGCGGAAAAATACATCTGGATGAGACGGAAGCAAACCTTTCGGATATTCTTCATGACCTTAAAACAATTGTCAGCGGACAGATTCATGCAAAGCAGCTGGAACTGTATATGGATACGATGGATGTGGTCGATGAAGATGTGTACTGCGATAAGGTTCGGCTGAATCAGGTACTTTTGAATCTGCTGTCCAACGCGATTAAGTTTACTTCTCCGGGCGGCACTGTATCTGTGCGCGTATCACAACTGCAGGGTGCTTCGGAAGGAAAGGGCCGTTACGAATTGCGTGTAAAGGACACCGGCATAGGTATGAGCAGAGAATTCGCGGAGCGTATTTTTAATCCGTTTGAGCGTGAACGTACATCGACTGTGAGCAGGATACAGGGCACGGGGCTTGGCATGTCTATCTCAAAAAATATCATTGATATGATGGGGGGAACAATTGAGGTCAATACGGAGCAGGGAAGGGGCACGGAATTCATTATCCGCTTTGAACTGCGGCTTCAGTCAGGACATAAAAAAATTGAGAAAATCAAAGAGCTGGAAGGACTGAGAGCGCTTGTCGTGGATGATGATTTTAATACGTGTGACAGTGTCACAAAGATGTTATTGCACGTCGGAATGAGACCGGAATGGACTGTTTCAGGCAAGGAGGCAGTTCTGCGGGCAAGGCAGGCAATTGAGGTAAACGATGCATTCCATGCGTACATTATCGACTGGCGGCTGCCGGATATGAACGGGATAGAGGTGACACGGCAGATAAGAAGTCTTGGGGATGACACACCTATTATTATCCTTACGGCATATGACTGGACAGACATTGAGGCGGAGGCAAGGGCAGCAGGTGTGACTGCATTCTGCTCAAAGCCTATGTTCATGTCGGATCTGAAGGATTCCCTGCTGAGTGCCCTCGGCAGGAAGAAAGCAGAAGACAGGAATGAAATATTTGACGGTTCCGGTCAGACAAAAAGCTGTATGGGCAAAAAGCTCCTGCTTGTTGAGGATAACGAACTGAACCGGGAAATTGCGCTGGAAATACTAAACGAGTACGGTTTCCTTGTGGACACTGCGGAAGACGGACGGAAGGCACTGAACCGGGTTGCTGATCCTGAATCGGATGCTTATGCTCTGGTGCTTATGGATATTCAGATGCCTGTAATGGATGGATATGAAGCTACACGGCGGATCCGTTCGCTGGATGACCCGGTACGTGCGAACATTCCTATTATAGCTATGACTGCAAATGCGTTTGATGAGGACCGCAAAGCAGCGGAAGCGTGCGGTATGAATGGTTTTATATCGAAGCCGATCGATATGAAAGAGGTTATAGAGACGCTGAAAAGAATACTTGACAGCTGATCCGGCAGTGGATTTTTGAAGACATTCCAAAGACGCCAGAAGAAATGGGAAAACTGTTTTCAAAATTGCAACACAGGGATGGGAAAAATGAGACAAACAAAACTTCGGCTTCTGAACCGTACCTGTGCGCTCGCTGCTCTTTTGATTGTAATAATAAAGTGATCATCGCCTCATTTTTGAGTTAATGAAAAATATTCTCATTTATGGTTATTGACAACTAACACATGCAAGAATATACTAACACATGTAAGGAAGATATGATAATATTTCTTGAAAAGAAAGCAGGTGGATCATGATGCCTTTGACAATGGCCGGAGCAGGTCGGGAAATCCGGATCAGGAAGATCGGCGGAAAAGAAGAGACCAGGCGTTTTCTGGAAAGTCTTGGTTTTGTGATGGGCGGATTTGTTACTGTAGTGTCCGAAATCAACGGAAACCTGATTGTGAAAGTTAAGGATTCCCGTGTGGCGATCAGTAAAGAAATGGCAAATAAAATAATGGTCTGACAATATGAGGAGGAGAGGGAAATGGCTACTTTAAAAGAAACAAAATGCGGCCAGACGGTACGGGTGGTGAAAATCCACGGAGAAGGTGCGGTAAAACGCAGGATCATGGATATGGGCATCACGAAAAACACGGAGATTTATATTCGCAAGGTTGCTCCCCTTGGTGATCCGGTTGAGGTTACGGTGAGAGGGTATGAACTGTCTTTGCGAAAAGCGGATGCCGAAATGGTGGAGGTACAGTAATATTATTTTTTTGACTACAAGTTAGTATAATCTAAACATAGTTTGAGAATAATAATCAGAAAGAGAGGAAGCATATGAAAGTCAAAATTGCACTTGCCGGAAATCCGAACAGTGGGAAAACAACTCTGTTTAATGCACTGACCGGATCCAACCAGTATGTGGGTAACTGGCCGGGCGTAACGGTGGAAAAGAAAGAGGGGAAAATCAAGGGCTATACGGAAAAAGGAGATGAGGCGATCCTGGTGGATCTTCCGGGTATTTACTCTCTTTCGCCGTATACACTGGAAGAAGTTGTTTCCAGAAATTTCCTGATCGGAGAAAAGCCGGATGCTATTATAAATATCATCGACGGTACAAATCTTGAGAGAAATCTGTATCTGACTACACAGCTGACAGAGCTTGGCATTCCGGTCATCGTTGCAGTAAACATGATGGATCTGGTGAAAAAGAATGGTGAAGAGCTGAATGTAGAGCGGCTGGGCAAAGATATTGGCTGCAAAGTCGTAGAAATCTCTGCTCTGAAAGGGGATGGAATCGACCAGCTGGCCCAGCGGGCAGTAGCAATCGCCAGAAGCGGAAAAAGCACTCAGCCGGCTCACGCCTTTGAAGGCTGTGTGGAGCATGCGATCGCACATATTGAGGAAGCAATTTCCGGACAAGTGGATGAAACCATGGAACGCTGGTATGCGGTAAAACTTTTCGAACGGGATGAGAAGGTAAGAGAAAACCTGAATTTTGGAAAAGAACTTCTGGATCATATCGAAATGGATATCGTAAGCTGCGAGCAGGAGATGGATGATGACGCGGAGAGCATAATCACCGGTGAGCGCTACAATTACATAGGAAGCATTATTGACGATTGCTATAAGAAACGTGTAAAGAAGCAGATGTCCATGTCGGATAAAATCGATCAGGTGGTGACAAACAGGTTCCTGGCACTGCCGATTTTTGCGGCAGTTATGTTTATCGTTTATTATGTGTCTGTAACGACAGTGGGAAGTATACTGACCGACTGGACCAATGATACGCTGTTCGGAGAATGGATTATTCCGGCTGCACAGAATGCACTGGACTCCGTCGGATGTGCATCGTGGCTTTCCGGACTTCTGGTTGACGGTATTATCAGCGGTGTCGGTGCCGTGCTGGGATTTGTTCCCCAGATGCTGGTGCTGTTTGTATTCCTGGCCTTCCTGGAGGGCTGCGGCTATATGGCACGTATCGCATTTATCATGGACCGTATTTTTCGCAAATTCGGTCTCTCGGGAAAATCCTTTATCCCGATGCTCATCGGTACCGGCTGTGGTGTTCCTGGTGTTATGGCATCCAGAACCATTGAAAACGACAGAGACCGCAAGATGACGATTATGACTACCACGTTTATTCCCTGCGGCGCAAAGCTGCCGATTATCGCTCTGATTGCAGGTGCGTTGTTCGACGGGGCACCGTGGGTGGCTCCCAGTGCTTATTTTGTGGGAATCGCGGCAATCATCTGTTCCGGCATCATTTTAAAGAAGACGAAAATGTTTGCAGGAGATCCCGCACCCTTTGTTATGGAGCTGCCTGCATACCATCTTCCTACCGTTTCCAACGTGCTGAGAAGTACCTGGGAGCGTGGATGGTCCTTTATCAGGAAAGCGGGGACAATTATCCTGTTGTCCACAATTTTCGTATGGTTTGCAACGTATTTCGGATTTGTGGACGGACAGTTCCGCATGCTGGACGATATGGAAATTGATCACAGCATACTGGCAGCGATCGGAAATGCAATTGCATGGATTTTCAGCCCGCTGGGATGGGGCAACTGGAAATCGGCAGTGGCAGCGATTACGGGACTGGTTGCAAAGGAGAACGTGGTTGGAACCTTTGGTATTCTGTATGGATTTGGTGAAGTGGCAGAGGATGGTGCCGAGATCTGGGGCAGCCTTGCCGGCTCCATGACGCAGGTGGCAGCATATTCTTTCCTGGTGTTCAATCTCCTGTGTGCTCCCTGTTTTGCGGCGATGGGAGCAATCAAGCGTGAGATGAACAACGCAAAATGGTTCTGGTTTGCCATCGGATACCAGACACTGCTGGCTTATGTGGTTTCTCTCTGTGTATATCAGATCGGTACTCTGATCACAGCAGGAACCTTCGGAATCGGGACAGCTGCGGCTTTCCTTCTGATAATCGGATTTATTTATCTGCTGTTCCGTCCGTATAAGGAAAGTCAGAGCCTTCATGTACCGAAGAGCGTTTCGGGAAAAGTGAAAGCATAATTTATCTCAGTCGCAGGAGACGCACACTTCTATAAGTGGTGAATAATAACAGATTCATCTCAGTGGCAGTCCAATCTGCGACTGAGATAAACGTTCCGCAAGGATGCGCAGCGATTCTGAGAAGAAAGATGTCAGCTTATGCTGACCAGAATCGCACGCCAAGTCTCACGTGCGTTCGACTTGAATAACGCCAAGAATGATGTAAGG
>JAXEBU010000076.1:0-51541 GCA_034093895.1 Candidatus Choladocola sp.
GGCCATGCCATGGGCTGGAGAGCCGGTGTGGAATTTACAATGATGGAGAAGTCGGTGCGGGCTGAATTCTCCGCTGCCGGCAGGAGTTTTCCGCCGTACGGAGCAGGAAATAATCACAATACCTGGTATGCGGTGACCATGGTGGATGCCAGAGGCGTGGAGATTCCTTATGTAAACCGGGACGGTCAGGAGCTGAAGACGGTGTCGGAGCGGTATTATCCGGCTCCCGGACAGAAGTTTTTCCTCAAAGGAGGCGTTATTGACAATCCGAAATATGAGTACAGAGGACCGGAGACTCTTGATTTCGAGGAACTGATGAAACGCGGATATCAGCTTCCCTTTTACGCAGATTTAAGCCGTATGCCGGATGCGGAGCGGCGGGTAATCTGGGGAATGATGGTGGGAGAAGAGGCAAAGACAAAAATTCCGATTTATCAGAATTACACGGAGCGCGGGTTTGACCCGCAGAAGCATATGCTGCAGAGCTACGGAACGGGATGGCAGTCAGCCAGTTTTCTGGAGCAGGAACGCCAGTTTTTCGGTGCTCCGGGCGGTATCATGCATGACTGGGATCTGAAGACGAATATCGACGGCATCTATGCAGCCGGTGATCAGCTCTACGCTTCCGACTGTGCGGGATTTGCTTGTGCGACCGGTTATTATGCAGGCCGTAAGGCCGCGGATTACGCAGTCACTGTTCCCCCGGGAGAAATCTGCCGGGAGGATGTGGAGCGAGAGAAGGCGCGGCTGTATGCACCGCTGTATGCTGACAGGGAGAACGGAATCGGATGGAAGGAACTGAATATGGCCATCGCGAAGGCAATGCAGAATTACTGCGGCGGTGTAAAATGTGATGCCCTTCTTCAGGAGGGACTGGAGCTTCTCAAAAGCTTCGAACAGAATGCAGTTCCGAATCTGACTGCGTCCAATCCCCATGAGCTGATGCGGATACATGAGGTTCTGGATATTCTGACGGTGGCACAGCTCGTTCTGCACGCCTGCCTGGCAAGGAAATCCAGTTCGGTTCCCCTGTGTTTCCAGAGAAGCGATTATCCTCAGCCGGATCCGATAGAAGACCGCAAACATATTGTGATCCGTCAGGAAAACGGAATCGCGGTCACAAGGGAGGTTCCCCTTGACTTTTTCGGTGATCTGAAAACGGAATATGAAAAGAGAAACCAGGACTATATCCGGGGAGGTGACAAGAGGTGATAAAACCGGAATTTACGATAGAGCCGGTGCCCTGCAGTGCGAATCCCCTGAGGTTTAATGAGGATCTCTGCATCGGCTGCGGCCACTGTGCCGCTGTCTGCCAGTGTGATATTCTCTTTCCTTCCGGAGAGAAGAGCAAACCTCCCATTGTGATGTATCCGGGAGAATGCTATTACTGCGGAGCATGTGTGATGGTGTGTCCGAAACCGGGAGCAATCCGGCTGGTACATCCGCTGATGAACCAGGCCAGATTTGTTCCGGTGAAGCGGGAAACAGAAAAAGCAGGGAACGGTGTGCCGGATTCTGAGAGGTAAACAAAGAGGGAAACGGTTTCAGACCGAATGATATCAGAGCAGATTTCATATATATTTATATAAAAATTTCAGGACGGGTAGAAACATGGAAGAGAGAGAAACTCATATTGTGTGGTACCGTCTGAGGGGGCTTGGACTGGCGTGTCTTTGCTCCCTTCTGTTTTTTTGCGGGGCGTACGTGGCAAATCAGAAAACCGTTACGGTAAACAGTACGGTAAACGTCAGACAGCTTCCGGTGTACTGCGTGCAGACAGAGAAAAAGCAGGTGGCTCTGACTTTCGATGCGGCATGGGGAAATGAGGATACGGCAGCTATTTTAAGTATTCTGGAAAAACACGGTGTGCATGCTACTTTTTTTATGACAGGGGGCTGGGTGGATTCTTATCCGGAGGATGTGAGGAAAATTGCTGCTGCAGGCCATGATCTGGGCAACCACAGCCAGAATCACAGAAATATGAGTCAGCTGTCAAAGCGTGAGATGCAGAATGAAATTCAGGCGGTACATGAGAAGGTGCGGGAACTGACCGGCATAGAGATGAAGCTGTTCCGGGCGCCCTACGGCGATTACAGCAACGAACTGATTCAGACGGCGGAGCTTGCCGGTTACATGGCGGTACAGTGGGATGTGGATTCTGAGGACTGGAAAAACTACGGGGTTGATTCCATCATTCAGAAGGTAACACAGCATAAGCATCTGGGAAACGGCTCCATTATCCTGATGCACAACGGGGCTGAGTATACGGCTGCCGCACTGGAGGCGGTAATTACGGGGCTGCAGTCACAGGGATACGAGCTGGTGCCGGTTTCCGGGCTGATCGTCTGGAGCAATTATCATATGGATCCGGAAGGACGCCAGATTCCGGAAACGTAATCACGTAATATTTTTCACAGAAAGTTCATTTTGTTTACACGCTGTTTACTTGCAGGAAAGAAAAAGGTATGGTATATTAGTTTAAAAATAAACAAAACGGAGGGAAACACGCCGACGGAGGGAAGCAAACTGGTATGATGGAACAGTCAGAAGAGGTACTTCTGCATGGTACTCAGTTTAAACAGCTTTTTGAAAAACGAATTGCAGCGGTCCGGGCAGCCTATGGATTAAGAAGAATAGATGTGGAAATATTATATTATCTGGATTGCTGCGGGGACAGAAATACTTCAAAGGATATCGGAAATACACATATGTTTACCAAGGGACACATTTCTCAGTCTGTGGAGCGGCTGCAGCAGATGAAGCTGCTGACAGCAACTCCGGACAGGAGAGATAAGAGATGTATTCACTTTCAGCTGACTGCTGAGGCAGGTGAGATTGTACAGACGATTATCCGGATCAGAGAAGAGCTGAATGCTGTTATTTTTGAGGGGATTACGAAGCAGGAAAGAGATACGCTGCGTGAGGTGGCGGAGAAAATTGCCGGCAATATAGACCGGGCAATGCGGGATTCAAAAGAAAAGGATGGAAAAGGGAGGATGTGTGGCAGGGAGTAAATCAAACGGGTGTGGAAGAATGGAAAAGGAGATAGATGCGAATGGATTACGAAAAGAATATTAGTGCTTACGCCAGTCAGCAGACAGAAATATGCCGGAAGAATGATGTGATTTCAGATAGTCTGTTTCGGGAATACGGAGTCAACAGAGGTCTGAGAGATCAGAGCGGAAAAGGAGTTCTGACCGGACTTACGAACATTTCGAAGATCGTTGCCTTTGAGGAGAAGGACGGAGAAAAGGTTCCGTGTGACGGACAGCTGTGGTACAGGGGATATTCCGTTGACAGCCTTGTCCGGGAGCTGGGAGAGAAAAATTTCGGTTTCGAGTCGACTGCGTATCTTCTGCTTTTTGGTGAAAAGCCCAGTACGGATGAACTCCTAAGATTCCGTGAGGTTCTGGCAGAGGGAAGAAATCTGCCTACGAATTTTACACGGGATGTCATTATGAAAGCACCCAGCAGAGATATTATGAATTCCATGACGAGAAGTATTCTGACGCTGGCATCCTATGATGCCCGGGCAACGGATACGGAGGTTTCCAACAGCCTGCGGCAGTGCATTCAGCTGATCAGTATCTTCCCGATGCTGGCTGTTTACGGATACCATGCCTACAATCATTACGAGCAGAACGGCAGCATGTATATTCACAGACCGGATCACAGCCTGTCCACAGCAGAAAATCTGCTGATGATGCTGCGGCCTGACAAGACATATACGGAGCTGGAGGCAAGGGTACTTGACATTGCACTGATGCTCCATATGGAACACGGCGGCGGTAACAATTCCACATTTACAACGAGAGTTGTGACTTCTTCCGGTTCAGATACGTATTCTGCCATTGCGGCAGCCATGTCTTCCCTGAAAGGCCCGCGTCACGGCGGCGCCAATATCAAGGTGATGGAGATGATGGAGGACATCAGAGGAAACGTCCATGACTTTGAGGATAAAGATGAGATCGAAGATTACCTTGCCAGAATGCTGGACGGAGAGGTGTTTGATCATAAGGGTCTGATTTACGGAATGGGACATGCCGTTTACTCTCTTTCCGATCCGAGAGAACGCATTTTCAAGCAGTTTGTGGAGATGCTGGCCAGAGAGAAGCACCGTGAGACGGACATGGCTCTGTACAATAACATCGAGGAGATTGCGCCGAAGCTGATTGCGAAGAAACGGAAAATTTTCAAGGGTGTCAGCCCGAATGTGGACTTTTACAGCGGCTTCGTCTATCAGATGCTGAATATTCCGGTGGAACTGTATACGCCGATATTTGCAGTAGCGCGAATTGTGGGCTGGAGCGCACACCGGATTGAAGAACAGATCGGAACGGGCAAGATCATCCGTCCCGCATATCTGAGTGTTATGCAGAAAAAAGAATAAAAGAATCTCTTAATAAATGAATGAAAATGTGATATGATGATAAGAAAAACGCACCCGGAAAAGCCTGGCTTTTTCGGGTTGCTGACTGTCAGGCGATGATATGCAAAAGAGCAGACCATGCTGCAGCAGGATTGCGCGCGAAGACAGATGATATCACAGAGACGGTCGTTGTGTACAACGGCACAGGAGGAGAAATTATGCTGGGAACAATCGTAAATACCGGGACAATTCTGACGGGAAGTATCCTGGGAAGTGTACTTCGAAAAGGAATCAGAGAAAAGTATCAGGACGCTCTGTATACGGCCATGGGTCTGGCGGCAACGGCCCTGGGGATCAATGCCGTTGTAAGCAATATGCCAAAGAGCAGGTATCCCGTTCTTTTTATCGTCAGTCTGGCAGTGGGAAGTCTGCTGGGGACGGTGCTTGATCTGGACGGAAGATTCCAGGGATTCGTGGGGAAATACTCAAAATCAAAGCTGGGGCAGGGCTTGTCCACCGGGATCCTTCTTTACTGTATCGGTACACTGTCCATTATGGGTCCCGTGATGAGTGCACTGTACGGAGACAACACGTATCTCTTTACGAATGCAACCCTTGATTTTGTTACATCCATGGTTCTGGCCTCCACTTACGGAATCGGAATGGTATTTGCGGCTCCGGTACTGTTTTGCTGGCAGGGGTCCATTTACCTGATTGCAAAAAATCTGTCCGGCAGTTTTTTCTCGGAGGATATGATTGCAGAGCTGTGTATTGTCGGCGGTGTGCTGATTGCAAGCTCAGGTCTTGGAATCCTGAAGATCAAAGACTGCAAAACACTGAATATGCTTCCGGCACTGGCAGTTCCCATTCTGTTTTTTGTGGTGAAGGGGCTGATTTTCTGACTGCAGGAGGAAAAGATATGGAACGGGAATCGTGGCAGGAATACGCAGGAACACATACAGAGGAGCTGGAAGGACTGCTGAAGGACATCGCCAGAATTCCGGCTCCCACAGGACAGGAGCAGCGTCGGGCTGCTTTTTGTCTTGCATGGCTGAAAAATCAGGGAGCAGAGAATGTTTCTGTCGATGAAGCGGGAAATGTGGTATACCGGTACAGAAATGTGCATCATGACGGAGAAGGACGAACCAGGCGGTATCCTGTGATCGTATTTATGGCTCATATGGATGTTGTTTTTCCCGATCTGACAGAGCTGCCTCTCAAAGAAGCAGACGGAAGAATCTTCTGCCCCGGCGTGGAGGATGACTCTGCCAATCTGGCAGTACTGCTGATGGCTGCAAAGTATGTGATACAGCATCGGCCGGATCCGGGAGAGCGGGAACTTCTCTTTGTGTGCGGAGTCGGCGAGGAAGGACTGGGAAATCTGAAGGGTGCCCGGGAAATCTGCCGCAGATACGGCAGCCGGATGGAAGCTTTTTATGCGTTCGATCTGACCATGGAATCGTACACGGCGAAGGCAGTCGGTTCACTGCGTTACCGTGTGGATGTGGAAACGAGAGGCGGCCATTCCTATTCCTGCTTTGGCAGGACGAATGCCAACGTGGTCCTTGCCGGTCTGATCCAGAGGCTGTATCACGTACAGGTGCCCTCCCGCGGCCGTACGACGTACAATGTGGGCACGATTTCGGGCGGTACTTCTGTAAACACCATTGCTCAGAATGCGACGATGCTGTATGAAATCCGTTCGGATCACAGAGCAGATCTGGAGGAGATGAAACAGGCTTTTGAGCAGATTCTGGCTGAATTCGGAAGCAGCTGTCCGGAGGACTGCAGACTGTCGGCGGAGATGATCGGAGAGCGGCCGTGTGAGTGCGGAGTAGACGAGGAAAAAAGGAGACGGCTGTTTCTGGCGGTGGAGACTGCAGTAGAGTCATCCTGCGGTACCCGGCCTGTACCTGTTTCCTGCTCCACAGACTGCAATCTCCCGCTGTCTCTCGGCATTCCTTCCGTCTGCATCGGGACATGCTTCGGAAAAGGAGCCCATACGCGGGAAGAATACGTGGAGAAGGCTTCCCTGGGGAAGGGACTTGCAGTTGCGCTTGCGCTGGTCATGAACTACTGTCAGAAATAGAAGATAAAAACGGGGCTGTTGCAGAATAGTTCTCAGGAATTCCTGTATCCGGTGTTCACCTTGTCTTCCTGACATCCGTCCGCACCAAATGGATAGAATCCGTTCTGTGAGGACGGATGCCTCAGACATGTGTACACCTGGATATCAGAAATCCCTTTGTACTCGTTCTGCAACAGCCCCGTTTTTATCGTATGTAGAAAAAATGTCAGCAGAGCTGACCACGCCCGGCGAGCAAAAGCAGAGTATACTGTTAGAAATCAAAGGACACAGGAAATGGGCTTAAAATAACACAGGCATCGAACAGAAAAGTACCATACCAGCCAAAACAGTAGGGAGACACTGAGCTTCACGAGTTTTACGCCCGGACTAGGAGCAATGCTTCTATCGCGAACGATGTCCGGGCGCTATAAAACCGAAGTGAAGCGAAGGCAGTCGACCGTGTTTTTGGCGGTATGGTACTTTTCTGAAGATGCCGTGGCGGGGCTGTCTTCTGGTTCTTGTTGAGTGGCTGATTACGAACGGTGCATGTGATACGTACACGTTGCTTCACAGTCCTGGACGGTATCGATGACTCTGCGGTCATCCATACCTGCCTGCAGTGCATCACGGAATTTCTTGCACTCTGCTTCCGGTGCAATGCTGCCCGGTCCGTTGACACAGCCGCCTTCGCATGCCATACCTTCGATAAAGGTTTCCGGAAGACGTCCGCTCTTTAAGAGCGTCAGTGCTTTTTTGCATTCTTTTGCACCGTTGGCGCGGAATACCTTTACCTCTTCTTCGATACCTTTTTCTTTCAGCGATTCAAGGACAGCTTCGGTAACTCCGCCTGCATGAGCAAAACGGCGGCCATACATACTGCCCTGCTGCAGATGGTTTCCGGAAGCTTTTACGGTGATTTCTTTTGCATCCATCATCGCTTTTACCTCTTTCAGCGTCAGTACGTAATCTGCGTTTCCTTCGATATGCTGGTCCAGCACTTCACTCTTCTTGGCAACACACGGTCCGATAAATACAGTAATTGCATTCGGAATCTGCGCTTTTATGTAACGGGAGGTTGCAGCCATCGGAGAGATTGTGGTGGAAATGGACGCTTCAAGCTGCGGGAAATGGCGCTGTACCATTCCTACGAAAGCCGGGCAGCAGGATGTCGTCTTCTTCTGGCCGGCTTTTACTGCCTCCAGCCATTCTTCGCCTTCGCTTTCTGCCGTAAGATCGGCACCGAGTGCTACCTCGTACATGTCGGTAAAACCAAGCTCCTTCAGAGCCTCTCTCAGATCGCCCATGGTAATATCTTTGCCGAGCTGACCTTCAGCGGCAGGTGCCACCATGGCGTATACCGGTTTTTTCTTCAGAATTGCCTTGATGACCGGCACAATGAAGGAAATATCGGAGAGAGCGCCGAAGGGGCAGTTCTTAATGCAGGCACCGCAGTGAATACATTTCTCGTCATCAATTGTGACAATTCCGTGTTCATCTGTGCTGATGGCTCCTACGGGACAGCTCTTTTTGCAGGGACGCTGGTGGTCGCTGATGGCATTGTACGGGCAGGACTGTGCACATTTTCCGCACTCACGACATTTGTCCGGATCAATGTATGCTTTGTCACGGCCGATGGAAATCGCACCAAATTTGCAGGCGTTCAGACATTTTTTGCCGAGGCACTTCTGACAGTTGTCTGTAACAACGTAACGCTGGATCGGACATTCGGCACACGCACTGTCAAGTACCTGTACGATATTGTGGTTGTCCAGGCCGGCAGCAGGATACTTTCCCTCTGCGAGACGGACTCTCTGGCGGATAATTTCACGTTCGCGGTAGACACAGCACCGGAAGGTGGCCTTCGGCCCGGGAAGCATTTCGTAGGGAATGTTATCTCTTTTTTCTTCCAGGGTTCCCTCAAAAGCAAGTTTGGCAACGTGGCGCAGCACTTCCTGTTTTACGTCATTGATGTCGGATGCACTTGTAAACATTTATGATTCCTCCTGATTTGTTTGTATGATATAAACTTTTTACCGGCAACAGGGAGGCCGGATTTCCTGACCAGTAACAGTATAGGAAACTCTGAAAACGTTGTCAAATGAAATTTGTGCAATCTGACGATCGATATTTTTTTGACAAATTGTTTTTCGTAAATTTCACCGTGATCTCCACCACTTCACTGTCTGTTCCGATCCGCATGGCAGGTCCCCAGATTCCTGCGCCGGAAGTGACGATGCTGGTCATGTTTTTATGGCAGTATTTTCCGCAGGGATTTTTCCAGCCGATGCGGCCTACGAGATTGCCGGGGAAAAGCTGGCCGTTGTGGGTGTGACCTGAGAGAACAAGGTCGGCTCCGGCCTCCGCCAGTTCGTCAAGCTGAGAAGGCTGATGATCCATGACAAGGACAGGCTTTTTTCTGTCGAGACCGGAGATGAGGCGGTCGGGCGATAGCCTCGGACGGCCGCTTTTTTCAGGACAGGAAACATCGAGCCGGCCGCACAGATAAATGGAATCGCTGATCAGAACGGTCTCATCCTCCAGAAGCGTGATTCCGGCGTCCTTCAGGAACTGTTCCATGCGGGGGTCACTGGATACACCGTCTTTTCCGTGACGGAAGGTAAAGCCGGCCAGAATCATTTCCTCAATATCGTGATTGCCCCAGCAGGCATAGGAACCGCAGGCAGAGGAAATAGAAGAGAGGATGGCAGCAGCTTTATCGGGCCGGTCGATGGCGTCGAATTCATTGTCAAAAATGTCACCTGCGTATACAATCAGATCGGGCTGTATGGATTCCACCACTTTTTTTATTTTCTGCAGATGACGGCAGCCGACGCTGTATCCGAGATGAAGATCGGCAAGGAGCGCGATTTTCAGGGAGGGCAGCGGGCAGTCTTTTGCAATCTCCACATCATAATGTGTTTTTTTGATGTGGGAGGCGTGACGGATTCCGTACAGTGACAGCAGAAGAGGGACAAGGATGGTAACCGTCCCCGTAATCCGATAGACATCGGAAGGAAACGGGGTAAATACGGACTGATCGTGCAGCAGCCAGTAAATGATCCGGATCAGATCTGCCAGAAGCAGAAAAATCAGCAGGTACATCAGGGCACCAAGCCAGTAATTGCTGATCCGCTTTGAACGGGCTTTCCATTTTCCTCCGGCGACTGCAGCCGTCAGAGGCGTAAGGGCCACCAGCACATAGCAGATCAGAAAGGGGATTTTAAACCAGAGACTGCCAAGTACGGAATGCAGCGTGGAAAACCAGAGCAGCAGCCGTGCAGCAAGATACAGATTTAATAATAGATAAAGGGGAGAAAGAAGTACAGCACCCATAACAGCAACGCCTTTCCTGTAAGATGAGAAAAGGGGCTGCCGCAATCTCATGATGCGAGTTGCGCAGCCCCCGGATTTTCATTCAAGAACCGTGAGGAGTTCTCTGTATGTGATTACTCGATAGTTTCTTCTACAAGTTCCAGAGTATCACCCAGGCCAAGGTCTTCTGCTTCGCCGGATGCTACAGCATCGATTGCTTCCTGCGGAACGGTGATCGGATCAATGGTACCGTATACAGGAGTCATGTCCATGGAAACATCATTCAGAACGAGCTCCATAGTAGAGGTCTGGCCTTCTTCGCCGCTGTTTGCCATCAGCTGGATGTACTGGTTGATCATGGTAAGATCGCTGTCGTTCATATCCAGATGTACAGATACCGGAAGGTAAGTGGTGGTGTCTACGTAGTACTGGAGATTAAGCTTCAGACCTTCCATCATGGCAAGTACCATGGAAACGTCCTCATCAGCAGACAGATCTTCCCCTGCAAGCTCGGAAACCTTGTTCAGAATCTGAGACAGTGTATTGGTGTCAATGGTGGTGGAGAGCAGATAGCACTCGGTACCGTTGAAATCTGCAGCTTCCGGAGCCAGTTCAAATACGATGCCCCAGTCAGACAGAGAACCGAGATTCATGGCTTCCAGTGCAGAAGTGATTTCACTTATATCAATGCTGTCTGTTGACTCATAGCTCCAGCCGGCTTCTCCTGATGCGGAATCCTCTGTGTAAGTATAGACATCCAGGCTGCCGTCTTCTGCCGGAACCATGTACATCTTCATGTTCATGTCTTCACTCTGTCCCATCATGGACATATGCATTGCCATATCCATCTGCATGGAAAGCGGATCCAGAACAGTAGCCATGTCGTAATCACAGGTGAGAAGTAATGCGATGGTGGAGTTTGTGGTGCCGTCGCCAACGTTCAGTGCTGCATCCACATTAAGTGCTGCATTGGCTGTCATACCGGCAACACCGGAAGAAGCTTCCTGCATTTTCTGAGCAACGGAATCAGCTGTTTCTGCGCTGTCGAAACCACAGAGCATTGAAGCAGCGCCAAGAGTAACGAGGCCTAATAACAATTTCTTTTTCATTTTTTCTTCCCTTTCTTAATATTATATGTAGTTTGACTGTCCTGCGCAGTAAATGAAGATTCAAGTCCAACGCGCGTGAGACAGGCGTTAAAGATATATGGATTATAACACCATTCATTTGCGGTGTCCATAGAACAAAAATGTAAGGGGAAAAATTAAGAAAAACTACAGTTTTACACGAATCAGGCAAGTCCGAAGCGGATTGCGAATATCCGCCTGATTGACCGAAAAGGGCGGTTTTCCGCGGATTATGCGAAAAATAATCCTTGAATAATGAAGCTTCTGTGGTATAGTGAAAAAGATACAGGAAAAGAAACAGGCCAGGGGATAAGACAATGAAATATACAGAAGCTGTAGAATACATAGAGAATGTACCAAAGTTTACAAAGAAAAACAAACCGGAAAATACGCTGGAACTGGTGCGGCGGCTGGGACATCCGGAGCGTGGGATGAAGATCATCCATGTGGCCGGAACGAACGGAAAAGGATCCGTGTGCGCATTCCTTTCTTCCATTCTGACGCGTGCAGGAAAAAGGACGGGACTGTTTACGTCTCCGCATCTTGTGGATATTACGGAGCGGTTTCAGATCTGTCAGGAACAGGTTTCCCGTGACGCCTTTACGAGAGCTTTTAACAGAGTGAAAGAAGAAGTGGACGGTATGATCCGTGACGGCTACGCACATCCGGCATACTTTGAGCTGCTGTTTGCAGCAGGCCTTCTGATCTTTGCGGAAGCAGAGGTGGAGTATCTGGTGCTGGAAACGGGACTGGGCGGAAGGCTGGATGCGACGAATCTGGTGGAAAAGCCCATTGCGTGCGTGCTGACGACCATCAGCCTGGATCACATGGAGTATCTGGGAAATACGGTGGCGGAGATTGCCGCAGAGAAAGCCGGAATCATAAAAGAAAATGTGCCGGTCATTTATGACGGCAGAAATCCGGAGAGCGAAAAAGTGATTCTGGAGCAGGCCCGGAAGATGCATGCGCCTGCCTTCCGCTATGACGGATCCATGTGTGAAATCATTGGGAAAACGGACAAAAGCATTGATTTTATCTTTAATTACAGGTATGATGAGAGAAGAATCGCTTCCGATATCAGCGGGGCGGACACGTCAGACCGGTACGTTTACCGTGATCTTCAGGTGAGAGTTCCGTACCTGGCGGAATATCAGCTGGTTAACAGCGCGCTGGCAATGATTGCACTGCGGGTGATTGATCCGGAACGGACGATTGACGACGAACTGGTTGTGCAGGGAATCGGAGAAACCCGCTGGCAGGGTCGGATGGAGACGGTACTGCCGGGTGTTGTGTTTGACGGCGCTCATAATGCGGACGGAATCCGGGAGTTTATCCGTACAGTTCAGAGCGTGAACAGAACGCGGAAGGTGTCGCTGCTGTTTTCGGCAGTGGTGGAAAAGGAATACGAAAAGATGATTCAGACCATCTGTGAGAGCGCTGATTTGTCGTCTGTTGTGGTGACACAGATTGACGGAGCCCGTGTGGTGCCGGCCGGAACGCTGGCCGATGTGTTCCGGAGATATACAGCAGCACCTGTGACAGCAAAGGCAGATGTGGAAGAAGCTTTTGATACGGCACTGGAACAGCGGGGAGACAGCATGCTGTTCTGTGCAGGTTCCCTGTATCTGGTGGGCGAACTGAAGGCAATTCTCCGGAAGAGAGGAGCGGATATCACCACCGGGAACCGGGACAGATAAGGGTAAAATAAGGAGAGATACGGATGATTAATTATGAAGAGGAACTGAAAAAATTTCATCCCAGTATGGATGTAAATGAGGCAGAGGATGCGATTTACAGCAGAGATCTCACAGATGTGACAGATATCCTGAAAGAGATGCTGAAGGATGAAAAGAAAAACAGAAAGCAGGGGAATTCATGAAATGTATTTACTGTAATACCCCTCTTGCTGCGATTGATTACTGTCCGGGCTGCGGAGCTGATATTACGATTCAGAAACGCATTGTCCGCATCTCAAATCTTTTATATAATGAGGGGCTTGAGAAGGCTCTTGTCAGGGATATGGAGGGAGCCATTACCTGCCTGAAGCGGAGCCTGAAGTTTAATAAAGAAAATACGGATGCAAGAAATCTGCTGGGACTGTGCTATTACGAGACGGGAGAAGCCGTCTCGGCACTGTGCGAGTGGGTGGTCAGCAAGAATCTCAAACAGGAGAATAATCTTGCGGACCACTATATCAATCAGCTTCAGAATAATAAAAACAAGCTGGATACCATCAATCAGACGATCCGGAAATATAATCAGTCGGTGCTGTACTGCCGGGAAGATAATGAGGACATGGCGATTATCCAGCTGAAAAAGGTAATCAGCCAGAATCCGAAGCTGGTAAAGGCGTATCAGCTGCTGGCACTGCTTTACATGAAGCGTCAGGAGTATGAGCGTGCCAGAAAGCTTCTGAAAAAAGCAGCTTATATCGATACGACGAATACGACAACGCTGCGTTATCTTCAGGAAATTGAGGATGTGACCGGAAAAGGAACCAGTCTGGAGCGGAAGAATAAAAAGTACGGAAAAGATGTGGAAGAAAGAGTGACCGGAACGCTGCGGTATATGAGCGGCACGGAGATGGTGATTCAGCCGACTACGTTCCGTGACAGTTCGACGATAGCAACGTTTATCAACATTATCCTCGGGATTCTGCTGGGAGGCGCAATCGTCTGGTTTCTCGTGGTTCCGGCCAACCGCCAGGCAGTCAATGATGCAGCCAACCGTCAGGTGACGGATGCCAATACAAAACTGGCAACGGAGTCGGTGAAAGTACAGGAACTGCAGGATGAGATCGACGGATACGTAGATCAGGCGGAAAAGGCCGATAAGGATCGGGATGATGCATTGGCAAAAGCAGCCGGCTATGAAGATCTGATGGCAGTGGCGAAGCTTTATGTCAGCGGTGACCAGAGTACGGCAGCCAGCATGATCACGAATCTGAATGCAGACGATTTTGACGGCAATGCAAAGGCCCTTTATGAGGCGCTGAACAGCGCAGTCAAGACGAGTCTCTTTGATCAGTATTACAATGCCGGAACCGTTGCCTACATGGCGCAGGATTATACAACGGCCGCTGATCAGCTGAAGAAGGCGGTGGATGCCGATTCGGAGCGCGAGAGCTCCAGACATTACGACGCACTGCTGTATCTTGGAATGGCCTGCTACTATCTGGGTGACCAGGCCGGTGCCGATGCTGCCTTCAATCAGATTGTGGAATACTATCCGGCTCAGGCAGCCAATGTGCAGGGCTACATTTCTTCCTCCTCCGGAAGTACAGCTTCTTCCCGGAGTGCAGAGGATCTGAGCGGAGTCGGAGACGCGGCCACCGGTCAGTATGCCGATTCCGGTACATCCGGTCAGGGAGGAACGGATGATATTACTGTTTACAATGATCAGCCGACGTACGAGGACGGACTGTATGCGGCATGGACGGATCCGAATACGGGATTGCAGTACGATGTAAACGGCAATCTGCTTCCGGGCCAGCAGTAACTTATACATACGGAAGAAATTAATTATAGAAGACAGAACAGAAAAACCCCGGAGCGGGGGATGTCACAGATGCGGAAATAATATTCCGCCTGGGGCACCCCCGTTTTTGTTGTATAGAAAACTTCGTTTCCCATACGACAAAACGCTCCGCGGGCAGCAAAATTTCAAAGAGAAGCAGGAGGAAAAGAAATTGAATGAACTTTTTTCTATTACCGGAACGACACTGACGATTCATCTTCCGTCAGAGCTTGACCACCACAGCTCGGAAAAAATCCGGCTGGAAGCCGATCGCCTGATCCGGTGCAGAAATATCAGGAGTATCCTGTTTGATTTTGAGAAGACCGTATTTATGGACAGTTCGGGAATCGGAATGATTATCGGACGATATAAAAACATGCGGTTTATGGGCGGTACGGTACTTGCCATACGGGTGAGTGAACGGATGAGGCGGATACTGACACTTTCCGGGATTTATAAACTGATCGATATCTATGAAGGAATGCCTCAGGAATCAAATTTATCATGAAAATGGGAGGGGTATGCAATGCTGCAGAATGAAATGAAACTGGAATTTGACAGCCGGTCCTGCAACGAAGGGTTTGCGAGGGTGGCGGTGGCCGCTTTTATGACCCAGTTGAATCCGACACTGGAAGAAGTATCCGACGTAAAAACAGCGGTGTCTGAGGCAGTGACCAACGCAGTTATTCATGGATATGAGGGCAGGGTTGAGAAAATTACGATTATCTGCAGGATCGAACATAGGGAGCTGTATGTGGAGGTCCGTGATGCGGGAAAGGGAATCCGGGATGTGCAGCTTGCCATGCAGCCACTGTACACGACAAAATCGGAATGCGATCGGGCAGGTATGGGCTTTGCCTTTATGGAGGCATTTATGGATTCTCTGGAAGTAGAGTCATCTCCCGGGAAGGGCACCTGTGTCCGGATGAAAAAACGTATTATGTGCGGTGCGGGAGAGGAGCCGGAAGGTTTCCGGAATCAGGAAGAGGAATACGGCTGCTGTGAGAAAGAGCAGGCAGCAGAAAGGTAGAGGTCTGGCAGATGGAACATACCCTTGCGTTGATTGAACGCGTACACGAAGGGGATAAAAAAGCCAGAGAACAGTTAGTAGAAGAAAATATGGGACTTGTATTTACCGTAGTGCGCCGGTTCCTGGGCCGCGGCTGTGAGCAGGAGGATCTGGTTCAGATTGGAAGCATCGGGCTGCTGAAGGCCATTGATCATTTTGACTGCTCGTTCGAAGTACGTTTTTCCACGTATGCCGTTCCGATGATTACCGGGGAAATCAAACGTTTTCTGAGAGATGACGGGATGATCAAGGTGAGCCGGCTTCTGAAAGAATCGGCAGCAAAGGCGTATCGGGCCAGGGAGCTGCTGAAACAGCAGAAAGGATCCGAACCGACCGTGGAAGAGCTTTCAGCAGAGACAGGCATCAGCCCGGAAGAACTGGTACTGGCAATGGAGGCCGTATCGGATGTGGAGTCACTGAGCCAGACCGTATACAGCGGAGACGGAACGCCGGTGCTGCTGGGAGACAGGCTGCCGGACCGGCAGGACAGAAACGAAGAACTGCTGAACCGGATGCTTCTGTCCCAGCTTCTGCAGCTTCTGAATGAAGACGAGCAGGAGATGATCCGGCTCCGGTATTTTGAGGAGCGTACGCAGGTACAGGTGGCTGCGGCCCTTGGAATGACACAGGTACAAGTATCGCGGGCGGAAAAACGGATCCTGAAAAAACTGCGGGATTCTCTTCTATAAACTTCTTGTCGGGAAAGCCATTGCCTGCTATGATGGGGGAAGAAACAGAATCAGAACGGCTGGTTCTGGTAATAAGGAGGAAGGTTTATGAGAGAGATTCAGTCATCTGTCATTACGGATGTGGTTGAACGGCTGTGTATCGGGGCGAACGAATATCTACCGGAGGACATAAAAGGCGCGATCCGGACATGCCGGGCCTGTGAAGACTGGGAAATTGCACAGGGAGTTCTCGACAAAATCATTGAAAATTTTGAGATTGCGGAGAAGGAAGAGGTGCCGGTCTGCCAGGACACGGGTATGGCCTGTGTGTTTCTGGAGATCGGGCAGGATGTGCATATCGCAGGCGGGGATCTGACGGAAGCGGTGAATGAAGGAGTGCGCCGCGGATATACGAAAGGATATCTGCGCAAATCCGTAGTGAAGGATCCGGTGCGCCGCGGCAACACGGGAGACAACACACCGGCAATGCTGTACACGGAAATTGTGCCGGGAGAGCAGATTAAGGTTACAGTGGGGCCGAAGGGGTTCGGCAGCGAGAATATGAGCGCCATCCGTATGTTTAAGCCGTCAGCGGGGCTGGGGGGAATCAAAGATTTCATTCTTGAAACGGTGGAAGCGGCTGGCCCCAATCCGTGTCCGCCCATGGTAGTAGGTGTTGGAATCGGAGGTACCTTTGACAAGGCGGCTCTGCTGGCCAAGAAGGCACTGATGCGTCCCGTTGATTCAGAAAATCCGGATCCCTTTTATGCGGATCTGGAAAAAGAGATGCTGGAAAAAATCAATTGTCTCGGCATCGGACCGCAGGGCTTCGGCGGAAGAACGACGGCAATCGGACTGAATATTGAAACGATGCCCACGCATATTGCGGGAATGCCGTGTGCAATCAATATCAGCTGTCATGTGACGCGACACAAAACGGAGGTGATCTGAGATGGAAAAGCATATTACACTGCCGCTCACAGAAGAACTGGCAAGAACGCTCCATGCGGGAGACACAGTTTATCTGACCGGAACTATTTATACTTCCCGCGATGCCGGGCATAAAAGAATGTGTGAGACACTGGCCAGAGGCGAAAAGCTTCCCTTTGATCCCACCGATGCGACCATTTATTACGTAGGACCCACTCCTGCAAAGCCGGGGCAGGTGATCGGCTCGGCGGGACCGACAACCAGCGGAAGAATGGATGCGTACGCACCGACGATGATGTCTGTGGGGGCACGGGGCATGATCGGAAAAGGAGCCAGACTGCCGGAAGTGGTTGAGGCAATGAAGAAGTACGGCGGTGTTTATTTTGGCGCCATCGGAGGCGCCGGGGCACTGCTGGCAAAATGTATCAAAAAAGCCGAGATTGTGGATTATGAGGATCTCGGTGCGGAAGCGCTCCGCAGGCTGTACGTGGAGGAAATGCCACTGGTCGTTATTATTGACAGTGAGGGAGGCAACCTGTACGAGTCGGGGCGGGCAGCATATCTGGCCGGACACGGTCAGGAATAAGTCGAACGCACAAAAGACCTGGCGTGCGATTCTGGTCAGCTTAAGCTGACTTCCTTCTTCTTTTCTGTGGAAATCCGGAATAAGAGACCGAAGATCGGTGCATACTGATCTGGACAGGAGGACTGGTAAGCTATTCTGAGATCGATACAGGAGGAACAGGAAAATGAGACGGAAAATTATGATGCGGTATCTGATACTGATTACGGCTCTCGTCATCTGCGCAGGTATTGCCTGGTATGTATCGCGGACGGTGCAGAACCGGAGAGACAATGCTGTTCTCGCGTCGGCAGCAGCGCAGGAGCGGGAGGACAATAATGTTCCCGCGTCGGCAGCAGCGCAGGAGCGGAAGGACAATAATGTTCCCGCGTCGGCAGCAGCGCAGGAGCGGAAGGAGGACTTTCTGTGGTCAGTGAAGCGCTGTATCTGAAGCTGGATAAAAACGTACAGGTAAAGAAAACCCCTGTTCTCCTTGGTGAGATTGCTTCTGTAAGTTGCAGTACAGAAACGGTGGAGAAAACAGTGAAATCGCTGTGTTTTCCGACGGAGGAGATTCAGGGACCGGGCCGGTATGTGTTTTCCGTTCTTGATGTGATTGAAGTAATTCAGAAGGAATACCCCGGACTGCAGATTTTCAGTCTGGGGGAACCGGATTTTATTATAACGGTGGAAAAGAAAGGCAGCTCCGACTGGGTCAGCCGGGGGAAAACGGTACTGGTCTGTATTCTCTCATTTTTCGGAGCGGCCTTTTCCATTATGGCATTTAACAATGACGTGGGAATTACGAATCTGTTCGGACAGCTTTATGAGACGTTTACGGGCGAAGCTTCCGACGGATTTACTGTGCTGGAGGTTTCCTATTCCGTCGGTGTCGGGATGGGGATTCTGATTTTCTTTCATCATTTTTCCGGGAAAAAAGGAACCACAGATCCGACTCCCCTTCAGGTGGAAATGAGAACGTATGAGGATGAAGTGGATACGACAGTAATTGAGGCGGACAGCCGGAAGGAGCGCGTATGATGCAGGGGTATGCGCTGTCCGTTCTGGTCGGTTTTTCCGCGGGATTTCTTGTGGCAGGAGGCGTGGTGGCGCTGATGGTGGGTCTTGGAATTATTACGCGGTTCATTGGCATTTCCCATACCGCAGACAGGATCCGCCTGTATGAAGATGCAATCTGGCTGGGGGCTGTGGCCGGAACGGTAATTACTGTATTTCACCTGCAGGCTGCTGTCGGTTCCTGGATTCTGCTGTTCGGTGGCATGTTTATGGGGGTTTTTGTCGGCGGGTGGATTATGGCCCTTGCGGAGATCGTCCATGTTTTTCCCGTTTACTGCAGACGACTGGGAATCAAAAAAGGAACGGGGGCCATTGTGTTTGCGCTGGCTGTGGGAAAAACACTGGGAAGCCTCTTCCATTTCTATATGAGATGGGGGAAAGGCTAAAAGGCGGACAGAAGAATTTCACGCAGATTTCACAGAGCACCGGTAAAATAATAACTTCAGAAAATACAGTAAGGAGGCGGTGTCGTGGGTGCAAAGATCCTGATTGCAGATGACGATTATCTGCTGAGAGATTTGCTGAAGGATATTCTGTCAGAGAAAAAATATGAAGTGGTGGAAGCGGAGGACGGGCTGGAAGCGCTGCAGCATTTTAGCTGTATGCCAGATCTTGATCTGGCCGTTCTTGATATAATGATGCCGGGACGTTCCGGTATGGAGGTTTTGCAGGAGATACGGAAAAAATCGGATATCCCTGTGCTGATTCTGACTGCGCTCGGAGACTCTGAAAGTGAGGTGGCAGGGTTGGAGCAGGGAGCCTTTGATTATATTTCAAAGCCCTTTCATCCGGAAGTACTGCTTGCCAGGATTGAAAAAGCACTGGAATACAGCCGGAAGAAAAAGAGAAAGGTATCCACGGTGGGAAGCCTGACGGTGGATGAAGAGGGATGCCGCGTGTACGTGGAGGGGAAAGAGGTTACTCTGACAAACAAGGAGTACCATCTTCTTCTGTACCTCATACATAATCAGGGAATTGTTCTGACGAGAAATATGATTCTGGAACGGATCTGGGGGTTCAATTATGAAGGCGAGATCCGGACCATCGATACACACATAAAAATGCTGCGCATGGATCTGGGCAGCTGCGGCGGATACATCCGGACGGTCCGCGGGATCGGGTATACCCTTGACCCGGGCTGACGGTACGAAGGAAGAAGGCAGGAGGTAAAAAATGAAAGGGTCACTGCGGAGAAAATACCAGCTGGCCGGCTGTATGATGGTGCTGGGATTTCTGTTTTTTTCCATGCTTTTAAACAACGTGTTCAAGCAGCCTTTTGTCATCTGGAAAAATGAAGGGAAAATGGAATCTCTGGCGGAGGATGTTGTGGGTCATCTGGAGGATGATGACGAGAATCTGCAGGAATATCTGGAAACGGTGGCATCAGAACATAATGTGCGGATCAGTATCGTGGATGAGCAGTATCATTTTCTCAGCTCCACGATATTCAGGGAAAACAGGAAGAAAGAGATTCCGGATATTGTACTCCGTGCGCTGCAGGAAAGCCGGGAACAACTGGAAAAAAAGGGGAGCTGTTTCAGCAGCGCGTATTATGTGAATAACTGTCCTTATCTGATTCAGATGAACAAAATTGACGGATATGGGTATGTAATACTGCGGAAATCCCTGGTGGGACTCAGTGAAGACATGAAGTATATGAATGCATTTTATGCAATTTCCGGCGGCATTACACTGATTCTTTCCGTGATGCTGATTGCAGCCTGGAGTAAAAAGACGGTTGAGCCGCTGGAAAAGATGAATCAGATCACGCGTCAGATCGCCGATCTGAATTTCTCGGAATCTCTTCAGGTGACGTCGGATGATGAGGTGGGAATGCTTGCAGAGTCCATCAATGTGATGTCTGAACGGCTGGAAAAGAATCTGGAGGAGCTGCAGGAGGGGATCCAGTTCCGGAAAAACCTGATCCGGAATATGGCTCATGAGCTGAAGACGCCCGTCACGGTCGTGATGGGATACGCAGAAAACCTGTCTTTTGCCGCCTCTCACAGCCCTGAGAAACTGGAACGGTACAGCAGGGTGATTTCCGATGAGTGCGGGCGCATGAATCAGATGATTCAGGAAATGCTGGAGCTTTCTGCGTATGAGAACAGGGAGGAAACTCTCCATGTGGAGACATTTTCTGCAGACCGGCTGATGGAAGGACTTCGGAGGTGCTTTGAGACGGAATTCGGAACGATGGGATTTTTGTATCGTGAGAAGAATGAAATTCTTTCAGATATCAACGGAGATTATGATATGCTGCTGCGTGCCGTTTACAATTTTTTGAAAAATGCCGTACAGCACTCCGGGGCAAAGGGGGAAATCATTGTTCATTTTTACGAACACGGTACGTATCAGTATTTTTCCGTCTACAATTCGGGCAGCTTTATTCCGGAGAAGGAAATGGAAAAGATCTGGGAGGTCTTTTATAAACTGGATAAAGCAAGAAGCAGGGAGAGAGGAAGCTGCGGAATCGGGCTTTCTATTGTGAAGGAGGCTGCCCTTGCACATGGAGGCGGAGTACAGGTCGAAAATGTGGACAATGGAGTCAAATTCACAATCTACATAAAAAAGTAATAAAACTGATACAAAATTGAAATATTTCACAGGGATTACACTTAACGGGTTTATAAGGAACATAGATTAAAATGTCAGCTGTGACAAATAAAGTGTTAAGAGGTAATTTATGAGATATTGCAGGAAATGCGGACTCCCGGAAAACTATCCGGGGATTTGTATCAGTGAAAAGGATACGTGTAATTACTGTGATTTTTTTGAATCCGTCCGGGAAGTCTGGGAGGATCGGGAAGGACGGAAGAGGATTTTTGAACGGGAGATTGAACAGGCAAAGAAAAAGGCGCAAGAGGCAGGCGCAGATTACGACTGTATTGTGGGTCTCAGCGGCGGTAAGGACAGTATATACGTCGTTTATGAGCTGCAGAAACGGTACGGAATGCGGGTGCTGACCTTTACTTTTGATAATGGATTTACGACGGAATTCGGGCGGCGCAATGTGGAAGTGGCCCTTGGCAAGCTGAATGCAGACCATCTGACGGTGCGGATGCGGGAGGACGAGCTGAGAAGGCAGTATCAGACGTGTGTGAATTTTCTGCAGAATTTCTGTTCCGTCTGTTTCCACTTTATGCATTACTACAGCCACCTGCTGGCAAGGCAGTATAAAATTCCGCTGATTGTAAACGGACGGACGAAAGGTCAGATTCTTCAGTCGGCTCTGAATCAGAAAGGAATTGAGCCCTTTGAAATTTCCAGAAACCTGAAAGATTTTGAGTATCAGATGTTCGGCCGCCTGGTGGAGAAACTGGATGCCAGAGGAAAGTCGGATTATCTGAAGGACGTGGAGGTGACATCTCTGTCGTACTTTGCGTACCATGATGTGACGGATGAAGAGAAGATGGAGCTGCTGGAAAAGGAGCTTGGCTGGATCCGTCCCGCGTCAAAAGTGCCTCATGCAGACTGCTGGGCCCATCCGATGGCGGAATATTTCAGCCTGAAGAAGAGAAAGTTTCCGGTTCGCACCGGAGAACTGGCAGTGGAGGTTCGTATGGGAAATCTGTCAGTGGAAGAGGCAGAGCGTATGCTGGATGAGGACAGAATACAGTATGAAACGCCGGACTGGAAGCTGCAGGAGCAGTTTTACAGACGGATCAGCCCCGGACGGAAACGGGAAGCGTGCTGAAAATAAAGAGAATAGAAAAAGGTATGGAGACAGCTGCGGCAGAAGCTTTTCGGTGATATGCACACGGAAATATTCTGCGGCAGCTTATTTTATCTCAGTCGAAGAAGACTCCCACTTCATAACAGTGGTGAGTAATAACAGATTCATCTCGGTGGAGTCCAATCTCCGACTGAGATAAACGTTCCGCGAGGATGCGCAGCGATTCCGATCATGCCCAACGTATAAAGCAGTATGAAAATACTGGTTCCGGTATGATACGGTTGTGTGGTACAATGCATAGGGAAAATATCCGGAAAAAGCAGAGAAAGGAGACTGCAGAGTATGAAAACACAGGAAGAACTGAAGGCGCAGCTGCGCCAGATTGATCATAAAGGGTATAAAGCGTACAAGGTGCTGGAGGGAGAGTATGATTTCGGTACATACCGGCTTTCGATTGATCATGTGCAGGGGGATCCCTTTGCCACACCGTCAAGAGTCCGGATCGTTTACAACAACCGGGGAAATATTGCACCGGAGTATTATGAGAGCAGACACAGAAAGACGGCAGTGGAAGATTATCTGCTTCGACGGTTTCACAGGTATCTGCGACAGTGTGCAGACCGGGAACGAAAGGGATCCGGAAAGAGCGGGCTTGTAACTGCCTGCAGACCGGGGCAGGAGATTCTGGAACGGACGGCCATGAGAATTTCAGCCGCATCGATAGAGGCACGGTTTGAAGTGGGCTTTCCTGCCTTCGGACGTACGATTGCAGCCGGTGAGCTGAGTCAGATTCTGTTTGGCCTTTTGCCGGAAGCTGCGGAGCGGACGTTCCGTATACAGAAAACGATGAAACGGGAGCTGGATGAGACCATAGCGCTTGCAGATGACCAGCAGTATATCAGAGAAGAAATGGAACGGCGCGGTCTTGTGGCTTTTGTGGCGGATGGTTCTGTATTGCCGCGGGAAAGCGGGATTTCCCAGAAACCCATGAAACAGGCAGTCGTATTTCGCAGCCCGGACAGCCTTGCTTTGACGCTGGAACTTCCCCACAGAGGAACGCTGCGCGGTATGGGAATCCGGCGGGGCATTACAGTCATAGCCGGCGGAGGATTTCATGGAAAATCGACGCTTCTGAAGGCGCTGGAGCGTGGCGTCTATAACCATATTGCGGGAGACGGGAGAGAATACGTACTGACCGATGAAACTGCATTCAAATTGCGGGCGGAGGAGGGGAGATGCATCCATGAGACGGATATTTCCATGTTTATTAACAATCTTCCCACAGAGTCGGATACGACACGGTTTTCCACGGAAAATGCCAGCGGCAGTACTTCTCAGGCGGCCAATACGGTAGAGGCTCTGGCATCCGGCTGCCGTCTGCTTCTGATCGATGAGGATACCTCAGCAACGAATTTCATGATCCGCGACGGAAGGATGGCCCGGCTTGTCTCAGATGAAAAGGAACCCATTACACCTTTTATCCGGAAAGTGCGCAGCCTGTTTCTGGATCTTGGTGTTTCCACGGTGCTGGTGGCCGGAAGCTCCGGCGATTATCTGTCTGTGGCTGATACCGTACTTCAGATGGATTGTTACGAGGCAAAGGATGTGACGGAACGCGCCCGCAGACTGGCGGGAACGGTGACAGAGGATGCAGTACAGAAGGCAGTGTGGATCCGGAAACCGGTTTTGCGGAAAAGTATCGGAAAAGTCCGTGTCCACGGCTGGGATACGGTGAGCTTTGACAGGACGGAAGTGGATCTGCGGTATCTGGAGCAGATTGTGGATGAAAGTCAGACGGCAGCACTCGGTTATATTGTACAGTACGTTCTGGAAAAAATGGCTGACGGAAAAAAGAGTGCAGTTCGTCTTGCCCAGGAGGTAACGGAAAAAATCAGAAAAGAGGGGCTGCTGTCGGTTACGCCGAAAAATTACGGCGCAGGTGCACCGTCTTCTGTGCGCATGCAGGAGATACTGGCATGTCTGTGCAGGTATCGGGAGATGTAAAATTTTGAAGCCATGCAGGCCACAGACCGCCTGCATACGCAGGCAGTGGCAGAACGGGGGAATCAGCCATGCAGTCTGTTCGCTGCCAGGGCAGCTCCCGTCTGTGGCTGAATGGGCGTTCCGCCCATTCTCAGGCTCGTCAAAACAGCTTTAGGCAGATGAATCTGCCAAAGCTGTTTTTCCTCTCCTCTGCATGGCTGAACTGGTGAGACAAATTTAGGGGTTGATTTTTTGGGCGGATGATGGTAAGGTGTAATTGCTCATGCGACTGACGGAAGTGGAAAAACCACAGGGAACATGAGACTTTGGGAGGCCGACCGTCTGGGCGTTGTGTTTATGTCCGGGGTCTGTCTTTTTTTTGTCGTACAGGAAACTTCATGGTTCTGGCGCACCTGCCGGTTGGAGCGGCAGGCTGTGCGAATGGTGCGGAATGGACAGTAACGTTGGTGAAAAGGAGAGAACACGTATGGAAATGATTTCTTTGGAAAAGGAACTGAAGGAAAACAGCTATCCGGGAAGAGGAATTGTGATCGGAAAATCTGCTGACGGAGCAAATGCAGTTGCCGCCTATTTTATCATGGGCAGAAGTGAAAACAGCAGGAACAGGATTTTTGTGGAAGACGGAGAAGGAATCCGCACACAGGCTTTTGATCCGTCCAAACTGGTGGATCCCAGTCTGATTATTTATGCTCCTGTAAGAGTTCTGGGCAATAAGACGATTGTGACGAATGGTGATCAGACAGATACAATTTATGAGGGAATGGACCGTCAGATGACGTTTGAACAGTCTCTGCGTTCCAGAGAATTTGAACCGGATGCACCCAACTACACACCGCGTATTTCCGGTATCATGCATGTGGAGGGCGGAAAGTACAGCTATGCCCTGTCTATTCTGAAAAGCAATAACGGCAATCCGGCTGCATGCAACCGTTATACGTTTGCGTATGAGAACTGTGTGGCAGGAGAGGGCCATTTTATCCATACTTACAAGTGCGACGGAAATCCCCTTCCAAGCTTTGAAGGTGAGCCGAAGCTGGTGTCCGTTCCGGATGATATCGATGCATTTACAGAGCTGCTCTGGAGCAGCCTGAATGAAGACAATAAAGTATCTCTGTTTGTGAGATACATTGATATTGCCACAGGAAAATACGAGACACGTATTGTAAACAAGAATCACTGACAGCAGGGATGAGTTCAAGTCGAACAATTATAATCTGAAACAGAAAAGGAGATTTCAATCATGAAGGAACTGGAATTAAAGTATGGCTGTAATCCGAATCAGAAGCCTTCCCGTATTTATATGGAAAACGGAACAGAACTTCCGATCAGAGTTCTTTCCGGAAGACCGGGCTATATAAATTTTCTCGATGCATTCAATGGCTGGCAGCTCGTCAGAGAGCTGAAAGAAGCTACAGGACTTCCGGCAGCTACTTCTTTTAAACACGTTTCACCGGCTGGTGCCGCAGTGGGTCTTCCGCTGGATGAGACGCTGGCAAAAATCTACTGGGTGGAGGATTATGAGAATCTCTCCCCGCTGGCATGTGCTTATGCCCGGGCAAGAGGTGCAGACCGTATGTCTTCCTTCGGAGATTTTATCGCGCTGTCTGACACGTGTGACAGAGATACGGCTCTTCTGATCAAGAGAGAGGTATCCGACGGCGTGATCGCACCGGGCTATACGCAGGAAGCACTGGAGATTCTGGGACAGAAGAAAAAAGGAAACTATAATGTGATCCAGATTGATGAGAATTACTGCCCGGAACCGATTGAGCACAAGCAGGTATACGGTATTACCTTCGAGCAGGGACGCCAGGAACTGAAAATTGACGATGTGCTTCTTTCAAATTTTGTGACAGAGAGAAAAGAGATTCCGGCAGAAGCAGTGATGGATCTGAAGATCGCGCTGATTACCCTGAAATATACACAGTCCAATTCCGTATGTTACGTAAAGGGCGGACAGGCCATCGGTATCGGTGCAGGTCAGCAGTCGCGTGTACACTGTACACGGCTGGCAGGCCAGAAGGCTGACAACTGGTTCCTCCGTCAGTGTCCGAAGGTACTGAATCTTCCGTTCTCTGACAAAATTACGAGAGCAGAACGTGACAACGCGATTGACGTTTACATTGGCAGTGAGTACATGGATGTGCTGGCAGACGGTGCATGGGAGAAAGTATTTACAGAAAAGCCGGAAGTATTTACGGCAGAAGAAAAACGGGCATGGCTGGATCAGATGCAGGGTGTATCCCTCGGTTCAGACGCATTTTTCCCGTTCAGTGACAACATTGAGCGTGCCCACAAATCAGGCGTGTCCTATATTGCAGAACCGGGCGGATCTGTCCGTGATGCAGATGTAATTGCCACCTGTAACAAGTACAATATGGCAATGGCATTTACAGGAATCCGCCTGTTCCACCATTAATACAGAAAACGGGAGCCGTTTTACCGGTAATTCTCGACCAGGAACATCGGTTTTATGGTGACGACTTCATCATATTCTGCCTGTTCCACTTTTACATCAGAATTGAGCGCTTTCAGGTCATCTTTTACGACCTGGAGCGCTTTTTTTGCATCATCGGCCCGGCCCTCCCGGATAACACGGATCATCCGGGTAAGCGTAATGGGATGTGCGTAGCAGGCAGGTACAGGAAAACCGGGATAGCCTTTTAAATAACGGTCCATTTCTTCACAGACCTCCTGCCACTGGCGGTCAATGTACTGTCTGTTATTTCTCTTTGTGGGCAGTACATTGGCTCCGGCAAACAGAAAGACAGCGGCCAGCCCGAACAGGAGAAAATACAGTCCGCTGCTGCCGGATTCTGTGATGAACGACCAGATTCCGAAGGCTGCAGCGGCCAGCCCCAGGAGGACGATAGCCAGGGCTGCCCGGCGGTAGGCGGGATTGGAACGCTCGTTGACACGCTTTGCTTTTGCAGCACGGCTCAGCTTTTCGGCGAGAACGGGGCGCTTTTCCAGAAAAGATCTTGCCCGTTCCAGGCGTTCGGCTTCCCGCCCGGCACAGGACGTTATTTTAATTTTCGGGCGTGACGCTTCTTCCCGGGTTCGTTGTGCCAGTTTCTTCTCAGATGATTCGCTGACCGTCCGGATCTGCGGAAACTGTCTGCTCAGATAAACCAGCATTTCATCTGCCTCTTCTTCCCGTTTGAACTGACACTTTTTTTCAAGGCCATTGTCATAGATGACCACAAGGTACGGGATGGACGCAAACAGTCCTTTTCCCGTAAAGCCGCCCCTGCTCATGGCCACGCGCTTAAACACACGCCGGATGGAAGAAACGGGGATATAATACATGCGGTCGATATAAATGCTGTTCAGATACAGCGCCTGCTTTCCGACACCGCAGGGGCCGAACCTGCGGCAGCTTTTTTTGTCGGATTCCAGAATTTCTTTCTTTAATGTAGTCTGACTCAACGGTCTTGGAAGAAAAATCATATCAGTCTTTCCTTTTCTGCAGGTTATTTTCTGGTTACAGTGTCATAGTCCGGCTTCGGATTTCCCGTTTTTATGACAAACAGGAAGAAAGCCAGAAAAGCGACAGCTGTGGCGATGCCGATGGGATAAGCGATCGTTGTGCCGAGATTCAGGCATTCATCTGCAGCCACGAAGTAGGTGACGGATACTGCGCTCATAAAAGCTGCAGGGACGGCAGTAATCCAGTAGTTTTTCTTTTCCATGAAAAGGAACATGCTGGCGGTCCACAGAACGATCATGGCCAGTGTCTGGTTTGTCCAGCTGAAGTAACGCCAGACAACAGAGTAGTCCAGCTGGCTGATAACGGCACCGGCGCCGAGAACCGGAATGCACAGGAACAGACGGTTTTTCCATTTGTTCTGATCGATATGGAACCAGTCGGCGATGGTCAGACGGGCGGAACGGAATGCCGTATCACCTGAGGTGATCGGACAGACAATCACACCGATCATGGCGAGGACGATACCGATTCCTCCCATGGTTTTTGCACATACGTCGTAGATTGCGGCTGACTGTCCGGCCTCCAGTGCCGTTTTCAGCCCTGTGTTCAGTCCGTTTGTCACTTCATAGATGGAGCAGCCTGCGGCAGCCCAGATCAGTGCAATGACACCCTCTGCCGTCATAGCACCGTAAAATACGAAGTGACCCTGGCGTTCACTCTTCATACAGCGCGCCATCAGCGGACTCTGTGTGGAATGGAATCCGGAAATTGCACCGCAGGCAACGGTAATGAACATAAAAGGCCATACGGCTTTTGCATCAGGATGCATGTTTGCAGAATTGTTCCAGATTTCCGGAATCACGTATTCCGGGTTTGTAAAGATACCGAAACACACACCGATTGCCATTACGATCAGGCAGATACCGAACAGCGGATAGATCTTTCCGATAATTTTGTCGATGGAAATAAACGTAGCCACAAAGTAGTAGGCCAGAATAAGAAAGGTCCAGACGCGGACGCTGGTCAGCAGACCGGCCTGCCCCGCATTGCCGATCAGTGTTGTAATCAGACCTGCAGGACCTGTTGCAAATACGGTACCTACCATAATCAGAAGCACGACACTGAATATGCGCATGACATTTTTCATAATACTGCCCATGTAAATACCGGTTACTTCAGCGATGGACATTCCTTCATTCCGTTCGCTGAGCATGCCGGAGAAGTAGTCGTGGACGCCTCCGGCGAAAATAGTACCAAACGTAATCCACAGGAATACGACAGGGCCCCACAATGCGCCCTGCATGGCTCCGAAAATGGGGCCAAGCCCTGCGATGTTCAGAAGCTGCACCAGGAACAGCTTCCATTGCGGCATAATTACGTAATCAACACCGTCGTTGAACCGTACTGCCGGTGTTTCTCTGTCGTCCGGTGCAAAGGTGTTGTCGACGATTTTTCCGTATACGAAATAGCCGCCGATCAGTAATGCGAGACACAGAAAAAAACTAAGCATAATGCTCCCTCCTTTGATTTTGTCTTCTGCAAATGAATTTGCACGGTCTGTTCAGTTGGTTTGTGAAATTCTGAACAAATACAACATATCACTTTGCTTGGACAGAATCAATAAAAAACAGACGGAAAACCACGGTATTTTATGGTCATTATGACGAAATCTGGAAGAACAGTTGACAGAATAAATGTCTTAGTGTACTATTTGGCTAGTACACTAAGACACATTCGGATGAGAACGGTTTTTGATGTTACGGAAGATGTGATGCAGTGAATAATGAGAAAGGACAGGACATACCATGGAATTTAATCCGGCACTTCCGATTTATCTTCAGGTGATGACGCTGCTTAAGCGTGAAATTGTTACCGGAGAATTAGCACTGGGGGAGAAAATGATGTCTGTCCGCGAACTGGCTCTGCGGTATACGATTAATCCGAACACGGTCAGCCGCGTGTACAGAGAACTGGAAAATGAGGGGGTATGTTTTACGAAGAGAGGTATGGGAACTTTTGTGACAGAAGATCCCGGCAGGGTAAGACTGCTGAAGGATGAAATGGCAGGAGAGCTGATCAGTCAGTTTCTGGATGGAATGAAACGGCTGGGTATATCGAGAGCGGAAGCACTTGTGATGATAGAAGAGAAGGAGGAATCATAATGCTGGAATGCAGGGAAATTACAAAGACGTACGGAAGGAAAACGGCGGTAGACCGTGTGTCCTTTACCATAGAGCCGGGCAGGATTTATGCGATGCTGGGACCAAACGGCAGCGGGAAAACGACGTTGATGAAGATGGCGGCAGGACTGGTGAAACCGAATGCA
The DNA here is from genome assembly GCA_034093895.1 of Candidatus Choladocola sp. Classification (GTDB taxonomy): domain Bacteria; phylum Bacillota; class Clostridia; order Lachnospirales; family Lachnospiraceae; genus Choladousia. Next base: position 30,135 of record JAXEBU010000076.1, read on the forward strand.
GGAGCATTTTATTACAACGGGAAACCTGTGGATCGTCAGAGCCGGAAGGAGATTGCATATATGTCCACAGAACCGTATTTTTATGACTGGATGACGGTGAAAGATGTGGGTGCATATTATGAGGATTTCTTTGATGATTTTTCACCGGAAAGATACGGGCGGCTGCTGGAACGGATGGAGCTGACACCGGATATGAAAGCGAAATCGCTTTCCTCCGGTATGATGGCAAAACTGAAGATTGCGGTGACTATGGCAAGGGAGGCGAAAATCTTTCTTCTGGATGAGCCGCTCAATGGAATCGATCTGCTGGCACGCGACCAGATTATTACAAGTATTCTTGAGGCGGTGGGGCCGGAGGTATCACTTGTACTGTCCAGCCATCTGGTGGATGAACTGGAGCGGGTGGTGGATACTGCCATTTTTATGAAAGAGAGTCATCTGGCAGAAATCTGTCAGGTAGAGGCGCTGCGGATGGAGCAGGGTAAATCTGTTGTGGACAAATATCGTGAAATTTACGGTCATGGAGGGGAAGAGACATGCTGAAGCTGATGAAATATGAATTCCGAAAAACAATGTTTTCCAAAATGATTCTTCTGATCATTACGGCTGTTGTGGAAGTGGCGTATCTGGCCGGTGTATTTCTGAAATGGGAGAAAGGACTGGCGATCGGAATGGTCGGTCTCGTTTTCTGCGCTGTAATCGGCATTTTCTATATTGGAATCGAGAGCCTGATTGTTTTTCAGAAGGATCTGAACACGAAACGCAGTTATATGCTGTTTATGACCCCGAGAAACAGTTATGAAATTCTCGGAGCCAAGGTACTGGAGAACGGAATTTCCATTTTCCTTACGGGTGCCTGCTTTGGGCTGCTGGCGGCTGTTGACATGAGCATCGCTGTGCTGTATATCGGCGGGCTGCAGGAATTCCTCGATATGCTCAGGCAGCTTGCGATTACAATCAACGTGGAGATCGATGTTCCTGCCGTGACCATGGTTCTGACTGTCATCTCCGGCCTTGCATCGTGGCTGATGATGGTGGTGACAGGTTATTTTGCCATTATACTGTGCGCCACCGTGCTGGCCGGAAAGCGGTTCAGCGGGCTGGTCAGCTTTCTGCTGTATCTGCTGATCGGATGGGGAACGGGAACGCTGCTTGACCTGATTCCTGAAATGGCGAACCGGGATCTGCGCCTGGGGATTGTCCTTCTGGCTTCCTTCGGGATTGTGGCAGCCATGTATGTGGTTTCCGGCTGGATCATGGAACGGAAACTGAGCGTATAACGCGGCAGAAAAAGAGAATATACTGAACAGGGGCTGTTGCAGAATAGTTCTCTGGAATTTCTGTATCCGGTGTTCACCTTGTCTTCCTGACATCCGTCCGCACCAAACGGATAACATCCGTTCTGTTCGGACGGATGTCTCAGACATGTGTACACCTGGATACCAGAAATCCCTTTGTACTTCTTCTGCAACAGCCCCCTGTTTTTATTTACTTCTGTTTTCGTGTACTTCCAGAGAAGCTTCCACAAAGCCGCGGAACAGCGGATGCGGCCGGTTCGGACGCGATTTCAGCTCCGGATGTGCCTGTGTTGCCAGGAAGAACGGATGGTTTTTCAGCTCAATCATTTCGACAATACGGCCGTCCGGAGAAAGTCCGGAAAGTGTCATGCCGTTATCCTCGAGAATCCTGCGGTAGTCGTTGTTGACCTCGTAGCGGTGTCTGTGGCGCTCGTGGATCTCTTCTGCACCGTACAGCGTGTAGGCTTTTGTAGTCTTATCGAGTATACACGGATAGGAACCGAGACGGAGTGTACCGCCGATGTCCTCCACACCGTTCTGATCCGGAAGAAGTGCGATGACCGGATGTGTTGTCTGGGGATCCAGTTCAATGCTGTGTGCATCTTCCAGACCCGCCACATGGCGGGCATACTCTACAATGGCAAGCTGCATGCCGAGGCACAGTCCGAGGAACGGGATATTGTGTGTTCGGGCATAACGGATTGCTTCGATCTTTCCGTCAATACCGCGGTCGCCGAAACCTCCGGGAACGAGAATACCGTCCATATCGCCGAGAATTTCATCGACATTCTCCGACGTCACGTCTTCCGAATTGATCCAGTGGAGATTTACTGTTGCGTGGCCGGCGATGCCGCCGTGTTTCAGTGCTTCCACAACACTGATATATGCATCATGGAGCTGGATATATTTACCCACCAGCGCGATGTCAACTTCTCTTGTGGGTGTGCGAAGGGCATTCACCATTGATTTCCAGTCTTCCAGATCCGGTTCCGGACAGTCAAGATGGAGACATTCACACGCTACCTGGGCGAGATGCTCCTGTTCCATGGCAAGCGGCGCCTCATACAGATATTCCACATCCAGATTCTGAAGAACGTGAGAACTCGGCACGTTACAGAAGAGAGCGATCTTATCCTTGATCTGCTTGTCCAGCGGGTGCTCGGAACGGCATACAATAATATCCGGCCAGATACCCATGCCCTGCAGCTCTTTTACGCTGGCCTGTGTCGGCTTCGTTTTCATTTCTCCGGAAGCTTTCAGATAAGGAATCAGTGTAACGTGTATCAGAATGGCATTTTCGTGTCCGATATCATGCTGGAACTGACGGATTGCCTCCAGAAACGGCTGACTCTCAATATCACCTACCGTGCCGCCTACCTCGATAATGGCCACATGCATGTCTTCATCCGTAAAATTACGGTAAAAACGGCTTTTGATTTCATTGGTGATGTGAGGGATGACCTGAACTGTGCCGCCGCCGTAATCACCGCGGCGTTCCTTGTGGAGAACAGACCAGTAAATCTTACCGGTGGTTACATTCGAATTCTTGTTGAGGCTTTCATCGATAAAGCGTTCATAATGTCCCAGATCCAGATCGGTCTCTGCTCCGTCATCTGTCACAAATACTTCACCGTGCTGAATCGGATTCATCGTTCCGGGGTCGATGTTAATGTAGGGATCAAATTTCTGCATGGTTACTTTGTATCCTCTTGCCTTCAGAAGCCGTCCAAGGGATGCTGCGGTGATTCCTTTTCCGAGGCCGGAAACAACACCGCCTGTTACGAATACGTATTTTACTGGCATGTTTACCTCCTTACGCCGCCGGGCGCGGCACAGAATCTTTACCTTCTGCAATAATTTGTATATTATACAACTATCTTCTGCGGAAATCCATGTTTTTTTTCGAGAACTTCAGAAAACGTAAATTTTTCGGTTGGGGACTTCAGATCATGGATTTGTCCTGTTTTGTGTTGTGTCATTGTATGATGCCCGAAATCCCTGTATTTGTCGGATAATTTGCAAATTTCATTTTATCCGGCTGCTCAATGGTGAAATTATTATCCGTTACTTTATAACAAACTTTTTTCTGACATTTCCGTCAAAATAAAGAGAGTCTCAGCATAAATGTATCTGACGTATGATCCATCAGATTGTTTTATCTTGAGACTCTTTGTGTTATCATAATGAATTGTCACCGTTAATCAGAGAGCAGGGCTCTCCCCGACCAAAGTTTGAACCCTGCCTCCAACACCATACGCATGGATTCTGCCATGCACTCTGTTATGATAACTATTGAAGTGGATTTTGACAACCCTGTTTTTCAGGATTTTTATAATAAAATCATCTTTTCGCTGAATCTTAGCCAGATCCCCTGTACTTGTGGACTTGCCGGTTCTCTCATCTGGTATGGTGGATACCACCGTAAAGTCAGGATGGCTGATCACGTCATCCTCCTTCGTGTTGCCCGTGTTTTTTGTACGGCATGTGGCCATACTCATGCGGTCCTTCTTTCTTCTGCAATAGTGAACGGCTGATGCTATAAAGCATTTAGTTTTTCATCGTTGAGGGTAGGCCGTGTGTTTCTGGCTTTCCCTTTTTCATTTCCAATATAGCACATCCGGTAGCAGGGCGCAGGAGGTAAGCTTAAAATTGAGCCGACCGAAATTTGGATACATTGCGGCATGTCCTAAATGTTCAGCTTGTCAAAATCAATTGCAAAATCCGAATAGATTCCTGACTGCACGGAGTCTGTGAAGGAATAATCTCCTGTATCTTCTGATTCGAAATTGTATACAAGAATGCGGTTCTTATCAGGATCCACCAGCCAGTATTCCCGGACGCCTGCTGTTCTGTATTTAAATAGCTTGGTAAAGTAATCCATCCGCCTGCTCCCGGGAGATACCACTTCAATGATCCAGTCAGGGGCACCAGTACAGCCTTTATCTGTGAGCTTGTTACGGTCGCAAATAACACTGATATCAGGCTCGACATAGTTCTTGTCATCTTTGCTTAAAAAAACGGCAAATGGAGCGATATACACCTTGCAGGAGCCACCTTTGGAATCAATGTGATCTGCAATTTTGCGAGAAAGGGCAAAAGAGATATCTTGATGTTTTCTGCTTGGTGGAGCCATCATATACATTACGCCGTCGATCAGCTCGGCTCTGGTTCCATCCGGTAATGCATAAATATCTTCGACTGTATGAGATCTCTGCTGTGGTAATGGCATTGTAACACATCCTTTCTTGTAGAGTATGGGCGGAATGACGGTGGTTATGCGTTGTCTCGTTCCATAGTATCATTTATAGCCCGGATAACAAATTGATTCATGGATTCGCCCTGCTGATCTGCGTGAGCCTTTATTATGGATTTCTGACCTTTGGGGACACGAATGCGGATATCTTCAACGGATTCTTTGAGGTATTTTTCATTGGCTTTTTTTCTGGCATCTGTATAACCTGCATAAGTACTTTTCTTCTGGCATAACTGCACTACTTTCTTCTGGTAATGCGGGCGGCAGAACAAAGAATCTCCTTCTCTGTTTTATATGAAAAGTATATCATAAATCGATACATGTCTCCATACATAAAGTGCGCAAAAAATGAGTACATGGATTTCCGACATAGTAGGAGAGGTGAATGTAAAGCGTGTTAAAGCGGCTAAGACCGGGATTGTTCACAGAATTTTAGAAAACATTTAGATTTCCGGTATTGATTTATACGTTTTGTGAACTTATAATAGGAAAAGATATTCTCAAAATGGGGATGTTGTGTCAATGAGGAGGACATTATGGAAAATAATCAGCAAAAGAATAACCGTCCGCCGGGAGAAGGCGGCCCGGGACCTCAGGGCGGAAATAATAACAACCGTTCGACGTTTACAATATTCCTGATTGTAACACTGGTTGCGCTGCTTGCCATGGCACTTTTTAACAATGCAACCAGCACGTCGACTTCCGTAGAGATCACGTATGACGATTTCCTTGACAAACTGGACAGGGGACTTGTGTCCAGTGTCACGATCAGTTCCACGAAGATCACCATCAAGGGAACGGAGGTGGTCGACTGGATGAGTAAACAGCTGGGTCAGGGAGAGGTTACCTATTATACAGGAAATCCGGGTGATCCTGATCTGGTGGAGCGTCTTGAAAAGGCAGGTGTGGAGTTTAAGCAGGAGATTCCCGATACGACTTCCGGCCTGATTGCCAATGTGATACTCAGCTTTGCACCGCTTCTGATTATCTGGATCATTTTTGCCATTGTGATGCGCAGGATGTCCAAGGGCGGCGGAAACATTATGGGTGTCGGCAAAAGCAAGGCAAAGGTTTACGTCCAGAAGGAGACCGGTGTGACATTCAAGGATGTGGCCGGGCAGGATGAAGCGAAGGAATCACTGCAGGAGGTAGTGGATTTTCTGGAGAATCCGGGCAAGTATACAACGATCGGAGCGAAGCTGCCAAAAGGCGCTCTTCTGGTAGGCCCGCCCGGAACCGGTAAAACGCTTCTTGCAAAGGCCGTGGCCGGAGAGGCAAAGTGTCCGTTTTTCTCTATTTCAGGTTCGGATTTTGTGGAGATGTTCGTCGGAGTCGGAGCTTCACGTGTCCGTGATCTGTTTGAAGAAGCCAAGAAGAATGCACCTTGTATTATTTTTATCGATGAGATTGATGCTATCGGTAAGAGCCGCGACAGCAGATACGGCGGTGGCAATGATGAGCGTGAACAGACGCTGAACCAGCTTCTGGCCGAGATGGATGGTTTTGACACATCGAAAGGACTTCTCGTCCTGGCGGCAACCAACCGTCCGGAAGTACTGGATCAGGCACTGCTGAGACCGGGACGTTTTGACCGTCGTGTCATTGTGGACCGTCCTGATCTGAAAGGCCGTGTGGATGTTCTGAAGGTTCATGCAAAGAATGTAAATATGGATGAAACAGTGGATCTGGAGGCAATTGCGCTGGCTACCTCAGGTGCAGTCGGTTCCGATCTTGCAAATATGATCAATGAAGCTGCGATTCTGGCTGTCAAAAAAGGCAGGAAGGCGGTTTCTCAGAAGGATCTGTTTGAATCTGTGGAGCTCGTATTAGTTGGAAAAGAGAAAAAAGACCGGATTCTCAGCAGGGAAGAGCGGCGGCTTGTTTCCTACCATGAGGTGGGACATGCCCTTGTCAGTGCACTGCAGAAGGATTCCGAGCCTGTTCAGAAGATTACCATAGTTCCGCGTACCATGGGAGCACTCGGTTACGTGATGAATGTGCCGGAGGAGGAGAAGTTCCTCAACACAGAAAAAGAAATCCGTGCGATGCTGGTAGAACTCGTAGCAGGACGTGCAGCTGAGGAAATTGTGTTTGATACTGTGACCACAGGTGCTTCCAATGATATTGAAAAAGCGACGAAGATTGCCCGTGCCATGGTGACACAGTACGGTATGTCAAAACGGTTCGGACTGATCGGACTGGAAGTTCAGGCCAATCAGTATCTTGATAACCGTCCTGTCATGAACTGCAGCGACATGACTGCCGCTGAAGTGGATCAGGAAGTTATGAAAGTGCTGAAGGACTCCTACGATGAGGCGAAACGTCTTCTGACAGAGCACAGAAAGGCACTGGATGAGATTGCAGAGTTCCTGATTTCGAAAGAGACCATCACCGGAAAAGAATTTATGAAAATTTTCCGGGAAGCGGAAGGAATTGAGGAGACGGAGGAGAAAACACCGGTTTCCAGAATCTCAGAGCGTACCGTAAAAGCGGAAGAACCGTCTGTACCGGAAGCAAACTCAGATGTTCCGGAGAAAGAAGAGATACCGGAAGTGATTGCAGATGTTCCGGCAGAAAAAGAGGAACCGGAAGCAGACAAAGATGTTCCTGAGGAAAACGCAGAACCGGAAGCGATTGCAGATGTTCCGGAAGAGGAAACGCAGGATACAGATGTTCCCGTCTGAGTTCTGATTACGGGATTACCGTGTCCGGACGGGTGGATATTTGCAGTCTGGCTTCTGATTTGTCTGATTCAGTTAATTTGCCTGCAGCGGTGTCGCTGCAGGTTTTTTCAATTATAATAACTTTTTGGGAAGAAAACCTTAAGTTTCGGGAATTTAGTTGAACAATAAAGACAGGCATGGTATTTTTATAGCGAACAGAAAAGGGGTGGTTATTTGAATATATTAAATAGAATACGTGATTATGCAGAACGGGATCCTGAACGTGTCGCAGTAATAAACGGAACACAGAGACTGACCTACGGTCAGCTCTGGGAATACTCCGGCAGGCTGGCAGAGTGGATGCTTCACAGAGAAGCGAGAAGAGATCCCGTGGCTGTGTATGGACATAAACATCCGTGGATGCTCGTCTGTTTCCTTGCATGTGTGAGAGCCGGAAGAGCGTACTGTCCCATTGATATTTCCGTGCCGGATGCCAGAGTAAACCTGATCCTGAAGTCGCTTCCTTCCGGATTTGTGCTGACGACGGAAGCGATGCGGGCAGATGCGCAGGACAAACAGGTACTTACGAGAGAGGATCTGACAGCAATTATTCACCCGGAAACAGAAGAAAAGATTTCCGACGGTCCGGAAGAAGAACTGTGGGTAAAGGGAGATGAAACATATTACATTATTTTCACTTCAGGCAGTACAGGGACACCGAAGGGCGTTCAGATTACGGCAGACTGCCTGAATCATTATCTGGACTGGTCTCTGGAGCTTGGCAGCAGCCGGAAACAGAAGGAAGGGCAGGTGTTTCTGAATCAGGCCCCGTTTTCTTTTGATCTGTCAGTGATGGATCTGTATACGTCTCTGGCATCGGGGGGAACGCTTTTCTGCCTTGAAAAGGCAGTTCAGTCCGACTACAGATTGCTGATGCAGAGCCTGCGGGAATCCGGCGCGAACGTATGGGTATCCACACCTTCCTTTGCGGAGGTCTGTCTGTCAGAACCTTCCTTTTCGGCTGATATGATGCCACAGATGCAGGTATTTCTCTTCTGCGGCGAAACGCTGGGCAACAGGACGGCCAGAAAGCTGCAGGAGCGTTTCCCGCATTCCTGCGTGGTGAACACGTACGGTCCCACGGAATCTACGGTTGCCGTGACGGATGTGCTGGTGACCCGGGAGGTGGAACAGCAGGAGAATCCCCTTCCCGTCGGGAGGGCCAGGCCCGGTACAACGATTGAAATTTGGGATGAAGAGGGGAAAATTCTTCCCGAAGGAGAAAAGGGCGAGATTATCATTATCGGAGATACGGTCAGCACCGGTTACTACGGGCGTCCCGATCTGACGGAGAAGTCCTTTTTTGTGGTTGATTCCGGGTATGCTCTGATCCGCGGCTATCATACAGGAGATAAAGGATATCTGAAAGACGGAATGCTGTATTACTGCGGAAGGATTGATCTCCAGATCAAGCTCCATGGATACAGGATTGAACTGGAGGATATCGAAAATAATATCCGGAGGCTGCCGTGGATTGAACATGTGGTAGTGGTGCCGAACAGCCGCGGAGGACGTGTGACGAGTCTGACTGCATACGTCGTAAGGCGGGACGGCGTTCCGGATGAAGCGCACACAGCCGAAGCAGCGCAGAAAATGCGGGATGAACTGCAGCAGTTTCTTCCGGATTATATGGTTCCGAAAAAAACAGTATTTCTGGATCAGATGCCGATGACGAATAATGGAAAGGCAGACAGAAAACTTCTGGGAGGAAAGTGCTGATGAGTTATTTTGAGGGACTCCCTTTCTTTGTCTGTCTGGTTGCAGTCCTTGTGGTGGCTGCGGTAATCGGCTGGATGGAAAAACCGCTGAGATGGTATGGATTCGCAGCATCGCTGCTGTTTGTTGCATTCGTATTCGGCGGCTGTCCGCAGCAGCTTCTGTACCTGCTCCTTTTTTATCTGTGGTCCATGGCGCTGATCCTTCTCTATGAACGGATCCGGAGAAAACAGGGGAGAAAAGCAGGAATCTATCGCGTGATGGTACTTCTTTCTCTCGTTCCGCTGGTGTGCTGCAAAGTATCACCGCTGTTCCACGGTAATATTTTTGCATTTACCGGAGTTTCCTATCTGACCTTCCGGGTGGTACAGATGCTGATTGAACTGTACGACGGAGTGATTAAAGAAGTGTCTGCGGTTGAGACAACGGCATTTCTTGTGTTTTTTCCGAGCCTGAGTTCCGGGCCCATTGACCGGAGCAGGAGGTTCCTTCAGGACTGGGAACGGACACTCCCACGGGAAACGTACATGGATCTGTGCGCGAAGGGAATCTGGAAGCTTCTGCTGGGTGCGGTATACAAGATGGTTCTGGCGGCCGGTGCCTATAAGGCGATGGGGTATCTGGAGACCGGCACCATGTGGTATCACTGGATCGGTTATGCGTACGCGTACGGAATGTATCTGTTCTTTGATTTTGCGGGATACTCTCTGATGGCTGTGGGAAGTTCTTATATTCTCGGTGTGGAGATGCCGGACAATTTCCGGATGCCGTTTATCAGTAAGGATATCCGGGAATTCTGGGACAGATGGCATATTACGTTGTCCCACTGGTTCCGTGATTTTATTTTTACCAGGTTCATCATGTACAGTTCAAAGAAAAAATGGTTTTCCAGCCGCCTGCAGAGGGCATGTGCCGGTTTTTTTGTGAACATGGGTATTATGGGAATCTGGCATGGACTGAGCCTTTCCTATATTCTGTACGGATTGTACCATGGAGCTCTTCTGGCACTGACAGAGGTCTACCAGAAAAAATCATCCTTCTATAAGAGGCACAGGAAAGAAAAGTGGTATCAGGCAGTTTCATGGGCAGTTACCATGCAGCTTGTAATGTTTGGCTTTTTCCTGTTTTCAGGAAAGCTTGTATCATTGTTAGGATAAAAAACAGACGAAAACAGAAAATACGGAATACGGAAACTGTTCCGGTTCCTGAGAGCAGGCCGCGTACTGCGGCAGTGGAGGTAGAGATGAAAGAAGAAATTTTAGAGTTACTGGCTGAAATCTGTGAATGTGATGATGTGAAAGACGATATGGATGCGGAGCTGTTTGAATCGGGACTGCTCGATTCCCTCGGTTTTGCAGAGTTTCTGGCAGAACTGGAAGAACAGTTTGATATTGTGATTGCTCCGTCAGAAGTGGAGCGTCAGGATATTGATACACCGGCAAAAATTCTTGCGCTGGTGGATGCAAGGAGATAAACTGTGAAACGAATGAAAGCATTTCTGACGGCGCTGCTGCTATTTGTGGCGACAGCTGTCGGCTGTCATTTTTATGTCAGCAGCCGTGTGGCCGTCAATAATACGAAATTTTCCACCTGGTCCAGTGAAGAAAAAGGAAAATCCAGGGTCGGGCTGACGGAGAATATGAATGAGTGCAGCATTCCGGTGTTTGGCTCTTCCGAGTTTCAGCACGGCAACGGTAAAATGTATCATCCGGACAGCCTGTTTGCAGACACGGAATTCAATCCGATGCTGATCGGAGCCGGCTATTACCAGTCCCTCAGTCATGCGGTGACGCTGGCTTCCATAGAGTCTTCCATGACCTGCAGAAAAGCGGTTCTGATTCTGTCGCCGCAGTGGTTTCGGAAAACGGGAGTGGTGGACCAGGCGTATGCTTCCAGATTTTCGGAGGTTCATTATGTCGGTATGCTCTCAAATGAAAAACTGAGCGATGAGACAAAAACGTACATTTCAGATCGGACGGATGAACTGCTGCAGGTGGACGAAAAGACACTGGATCGTGTAAAGCTTCACGAAAAGGTGATCTGGAAAGAGGAAGGCACGGCAACTGAACGGCTACAGGAGAAAGCCTGGAATATGTTTCTCGGAGAAAAGGATCTGTTCAGTATGGCCATGCTGGAGATATCTGATGGGATAGCGAAGGGAGACGGCGTTCCGGAAAACGATGCGGAACCGGACTGGGATACATTGCTGGAGGAAGCACAGGTCCTTGGTGAAAAGGAAAATCAGAATCAGTTCTACATGGATGACAGCAGCTACAAAAAACTGGAACCCCATCTGGAAAAGAAGAAGGATATGAATAAGGACGCGGTGACGGGATATCAGAATTCTCCGGAGTATGATGACCTTGGATGCTTTCTTCAGGTCTGCAGGGAGCTGGGGATCGAACCGATGCTGGTTGTCCTGCCTGTGAACGGTTACTATTATGACTTTACCGGTTTTCCGAAGGAGGCAAGACAGGGATATTATGCGAAGGTGAAAGGCGTGGCCGAAGCGTATGGAGCAAAAGTGGCCGATTTTTCCGATCAGGAGTATACAGAATATTTTTTTGAAGACCGCGTTCATCTCGGAAAGAAAGGATGGTTGATGGTAAGTGAAAGCATTTATCAGTTCTATCAGGGAAATTAAAGAACATCCGGGACTGGTTTTTGTCCTTCGGGTGCTTGGTTATTATCTGCTGCTGATGATTCTGTACCTCTATTTTATGATGGCGAATCTTTCTTCTGCACCGAAATTTGTCTATACACAGTTCTGAATTGTGAGTCTCAGATGGCTTGCAGGCGCGGCAAAAGCTGCGCATCAAAAAACGGAGCGTTGCAGAACAGTTCTCAGGAATTCCTTTGTACTTATTCTGCAACGGCTCCGTTTCATGTTTTTTATCTTCTGTTGATGCCCATTAAAAGCTCCTGGGTCCAGCTGTTTAAGTCCTTTGAGGTTGTTCCTCCAATCGATTTTACAGCGACGCCAAAGGGATTGCGTACGCCGGAAAAAGCGTTTGCTTCATCCGTATCCACGTGCATGGAGAGCCGGGCATTTTCGCTTACCCGGACCATGACGTTTCCAAAGACGAGAGAGCGGTTATTACTCTCTACAATGACGAAAACTTCGTCATTGTCCTTCAGGTGCATGCCGATGGCCTCATGGGGAGTGATGTGAATATGGCGCTGAGCTACCATCACGCCGTGGTCAAGCTGGATGGTGCCGCGGTCGCTGGACAGTGTCATGCCGGGGGTTCCATTCACATCGCCGGACTGACGGATGACAACGGGAACACCGAGCTTTCGTGTATCTGTGACGCTGATTTCAAGCTGCGTCACGCTTCTGAGCGGTCCGATAATTGCCACATTTTCAAAGGTACCACCCGGACCGGAGACGGTCAGACGTTCTTTCGCAACGTACTGCCCCGGCTGGCTCAGCTCCTTTACAGGTGTCAGGTCACCGCCCGGTTCAAACAGACGGTCAAAATCTTCCCTGCACAGATGAAGATGTCTGGCAGAGGTCTCGATTGGTATTTTGTAATTCATAAATTCCTCCACATGATTCCTGAATTATCTGGCACTCCATCTTCCGGATGCTCCGCAGGGCAGGATCAGCCCGCTTTCCGAAACGGGCAGTCCGATTTCCTGTGACTCTACGTGACCGTCAAATTTTTTCAGTTCCGTCGCGATCATATAGGTGAGAACTGCGGGAGCCAGACCTGTTGTATAGGAATTCACCAGGAAAAACAGGGGCCTGTCGCTGAGCAGCTTTGTGCAGAGACGGATAAACGGATGAATGGAATCCTCGATCTTCCAGATTTCTCCTTTTGGACCGCGGCCATAGGAAGGCGGATCCATAATGATGCCGTCATAGTGATTGCCGCGGCGGATTTCACGTTCCACAAATTTGACACAGTCATCCACAAGCCAGCGGATCGGTGCATCGGAAAGGCCGGAAGCAGCGGCGTTCTCCTTTGCCCAGCCAACCATGCCTTTGGATGCGTCCACGTGGGTGACGGAAGCACCGGCAGCAGCTGCTGCAAGGGTGGCGCCTCCCGTGTAGGCAAACAGATTCAGAACCTTGACGGGACGTCCGGCACTGCGGATTTTTTCTGAAAACCAGTCCCAGTTTGTCGCCTGCTCCGGGAAAAGCCCCGTGTGTTTAAAACTGAAGGGCTTCAGATGGAAGGTGAGATCGCCGTAACAGATACTCCACTGCTGCGGCAGATCAAAAAACTCCCATTCGCCTCCGCCTTTTTTGCTGCGGTGATAGTGACCGTTTCTTTTTTTCCATCCGTAATGCTGTCTGGGCGTGTCCCAGATTACCTGAGGATCGGGACGAACCAGGAGATAGTCACCCCAGCGTTCCAGTTTTTCTCCTTTTGAAGTGTCTATTACTTCGTAATCTTTCCATTGATCTGCAATCCACATTCGATTGTACTCCCTTTCTGTAAGATTTCAACTGATGCCGGATTGTCCGGTCTGTTTACGGTTCTTCTTTCCAGCGGAACCAGTATGTATAAAAATCGCGGTAGCCCAGAGATTCATAAAGAGCTTTGGCGGCAGAATTACCTTTCACCACCTGAAGATAAGAACGCTGACATCCGTGCTTTTTTCCCTCCGTCAGGATAGCGCTGCAGATCGACCGGGCATATTCGCGTCTCCGGCAGCCGTGGTCCACATAAATTGCGTAAAGGCCGATATACCCTCGATCGATGATTCCGAGACCGGAGGCGACCATGCGGCCGTCCAGTTCAATGGCGGCAACGATGGTTTCCTTTGGAATAGCCTTGAACATGGAGGGGACAATACGCCGCAGAACGGGATTCACCGTACCGTTCAGCCGGAAGAGTCCCTGAATCCACTCATCCGTGATCGTATCACGCAGGGATACGGTGGTATCACCGGGATAATCGATCCAGGAGGGAAGGCCTGAATTTCGTCCGTAAAACTCATATTCTTCGGAAATACTGGGATAAGGCCGGAACTCCGGTCCGTCAAGAGCCAGTGTCATCACTTCTGTCGTATGGCGCACCGTATAGCCCCGCTGTTCCAGAAGCGTATCAAAAGCGGGATCAAGCAGCGGATTGATCTTGAAGCTGGCAGGGGTGCGAAAATTCCGGTAAACAGCTTCACAGTATTCGATTTTGTCTGTCACGGGAATTGTCGAAGCGCCCACCTGTTCCACACTGTTTGTCCGGTACGTATAGTTGTGGGAAAAACGGATCAGCCAGCCGTCGTACAGCTCAATTTTGTGGGACGGCCAGGCATTCAGGGAGAGTTCCTCGATTAATTTGATTTTCTGTTCTCTGATCATTTTTATGCCTCTGAATGTATAATTCAAGTTGAACGCACTTGGTAGATTATGATAGCATGTGCGGATGGGGGAATCAAGTGTTTTTTAGCGAAAAACAGTTGACCGATCGTTTGTGTCCTACTATAATAGAGAACATATTTTATTGCGGTAGCATAGTAAAATTCAGCTGCCGTGGGATATGACGGGAGGAGAAAGAATGAGCAAAGAAATGATAATTATTCTGGCAGCATTTGTATTGTACCTTGCCATGATGCTGGTGATTGGCGCGGTCTATATGAAACGGACAAGCAATTCTGCAGATTACTTCCTGGGCGGCAGACAGCTGGGCGGCTGGGTGGCTGCACTTTCAGCGCAGGCTTCCGATATGAGCGGATGGCTCCTGATGGGACTTCCGGGTGCGGTTTACGCGCTTGGTACGGGACAGGCGTGGATTGCCATTGGTCTGTTTCTCGGAACAGTATTTAACTGGATGTGTATTTCCGGTCGTCTTCGCCGCTATACGATACGTGCGAACAACGCACTGACGTTTCCGGCTTATCTGGAAAACCGATTCCATGATAAAAAAAGAGTGCTGCTTGCGGCATCTTCTGTTGTGGTGGTTGTATTCTTCCTGGTTTATACCGCATCCGCTCTGGCAGCCGGAGGAAAGCTGTTCAGTTCTGTGTTCGGCCTTGATTACAGGCTTTCGCTGACCATCGGTGCTGCTGTTATCCTGGCCTATACTTTCATGGGCGGTTTTATGGCGGTCTGTGTGACGGATTTCATTCAGGGTACACTGATGCTGGTGGCGCTTCTTGTTGTTCCGCTGATTGCGTATGGCGTAATGGGCAGCGGCGCAATGATGGAAAACATCGCAGCCAGCGGTGTAGAGGGAGGAACGGGTGCCTTCCTGAGCCTGATCAGAAACGGTGACAGAAATTATACGGCGGTAGAGATTATTTCACAGCTGGCGTGGGGACTGGGCTACTGCGGAATGCCCCATATCCTGACACGTTTTATGGCAGTCCGTGACGAAAAAGAACTGAAGAAATCACGTGCCATCGGAATCATCTGGGTGGCGATTTCTCTTGGCATGGCCTGTCTGATCGGTGTGATCGGGCGAGCATATCTGTATCCCACCGTTCTGGGCGCAGAGGGAGCTGCATCTTCTGAAAATGTATTTATCGAAATGATTACGAAACTGTTTACAGAAGATTTTTATCTTCCGTTTATTGCCGGAATCTTCCTGTGCGGAATTCTGGCGGCAATCATGTCGACAGCAGACTCACAGCTTCTTGTGACGGCATCCTCGGTATCGCAGGATCTGTATAAGGGAATTGTAAATCCGAAAGCGGATGAAAAAAAGGTACTGACGCTGAGCAGAGTGACCGTAATAATTGTGGCAGTTCTGGCTTACGTTATTGCGCTTGACCCGAACAGCAGCATTATGGGACTCGTATCCAATGCGTGGGCAGGACTGGGATCTGCCTTCGGACCGACTGTTCTGATGTCACTGTTCTGGAGAAGAACGAATCTGCCGGGAGCGGCAGCCGGCATTATTTCCGGCGGCCTGACTGTCATTATCTGGGATTATATCCCGCTGGCAGGCGGTCAGACACTTGGAGCTGCCACCGGCCTGTATTCTCTGGCAGTAGGCTTTGCGGTCAGCCTTGTATGTATTGTTGTGGTAAGTCTGTGTACACCGGAACCGGATGCTGAGATGCTTCGGGAGTTTGATGATGTTGCATCCGGAAACGTAGAAGGAAAGTAGTCTTATGAAAGCGGATAGCAGTGAAACAGAAAATGAAAATGCAAAGCAGCCGGGGAATGCATTTGCGGCCTTCTGTATTCTGGCAGCGGGATGTATGTGGGGCAGCATGGGAATCTGGGTTCGCCGCTGCACCGCCGCCGGGCTGGATGCCATGCAGATTCTGACGCTGCGTGTTCTTGTGACATCAGTTCTCATGACAGTATTTCTTTCTATATATAATAGGAAGTTACTGTATATCCGACGGAAGGATCTGTGGTGTTTCCTGGGGACCGGAATCTGCAGTATACTGTTTTTTGGATACTGCTATAACAGGACAATTGTGCTGGCATCTCTCTCTGTGGCAGCCATCCTGCTGTATACGGCTCCGGTTTTTGTGATGATTCTGTCCAGGCTCCTGTTTGGAGAACAACTGTCGGCGAAAAAAGTGGCAGCTCTTCTCATGGCTTTTTCGGGTTGCGTCTTTGTTACGGGTATTGCCGGCAGTGATTCTGCGGTCAGCACTGCGGGAATACTGACAGGACTCGGCAGCGGATTCGGGTATGCACTGTATTCCATCTTCAGCCGCTTTGCCCTGGAGCGGGGATACCACCCTTTTACTGTGACGCTGTACACTTTTCTCTGTGCCTCCGTGGCAGCGCTGTTTCTGGCTGATCTTCCGCCACTGGTGGATTTTGTGACAGAGACGACGGGAAATTTTCTGTACTGCATCGGATACGGTGTGGTCACGACAGTTCTTCCGTATATTCTGTATACGTATGGTCTCAGCAGAATTGAAAATGGAAAAGCTTCCATTATGGCGACGGTTGAGCCTGTGGTGGCAACGCTGCTGGGCATCCTCGTATTTCACGAGCCGATGACGCTGCAGGGGACTGTGGGGATCGTGCTGGTTCTGAGTGCACTTTTCCTTCTGAATAAGAAAAGTATTGTATCCGAAAAAAAACAAAAAAAATTCAGGGAAGCCTCTTGAAAACAGGAGGTTTTTCCTGTATACTACAAACGTTGTGACCTTGATAGCGTAGAAGCGTGAGGTTGCTGCAGCCCCTGAGACTGCAGGTTTTCCGTGGAGCGAATGTCAAGTTATGAAAACTGGCGACAAGTCACTGTACAAAATTTTAATGGTCCCTGAGAAATGCGGACACCGTGTGATCAGATGACACACACGGGAGAGTGTACAGTCACCGCTTGTCGTACTGAAACAAAGTGCGAAAAGGAGGCGACTTTTTTTATGGCAAGTCAGGTAATGAGAATTACATTGAAAGCGTATGATCATCAGTTGGTTGACGCATCTGCTAAAAAAATCATCGAAACTGTAAAGAAAAACGGATCACAGGTGAGCGGACCGGTACCGCTTCCGACGAAGAAAGAAGTAGTAACTATCCTTCGTGCAGTACACAAGTACAAAGATTCCAGAGAACAGTTTGAGCAGAGAACACACAAGAGACTGATTGATATCATCGCACCGACCCAGAAGACAGTAGATGCACTGTCCAGACTGGAAATGCCGGCTGGTGTTTACATCGACATCAAGATGAAACAGAAATAAGCATCATTTAATTACGAAGCAAATCCTATCAGGTTGATATAGAAGTAACGACTCAGTTCCACTTATATCATTCTCTGTTAACTAGGATGATCGCCGAAGGGTGATCCGCTGTAGAACAACAGGAGGTAAAAGAATGAAGAAAGCGATTTTAGCAACAAAAGTCGGAATGACTCAAATCTTCAGTGATGACGGAGTTCTTACTCCGGTAACTGTTCTTCAGGCAGGACCGTGTGTGGTTACACAGGTTAAGACTGTTGAAAACGACGGTTACAGTGCAGTACAGGTTGGTTTTGTTGACAAGAGAGAAAAGCTGGTTGCAAAGCCGCAGAAAGGCTCTTTCGACAAGGCAGGCGTATCCTACAAGAGATACGTAAGAGAGTTCAGACTGGAAGACGCTGAGAGCTACGCAGTAGCACAGGAGATCAAGGCAGATGTCTTCGCAGCAGGCGACAAGATTGACGCTACAGCAGTTTCCAAGGGAAAAGGTTTCCAGGGCGCAATCAAGAGACACGGCCAGCACAGAGGACCGATGACACATGGTTCCAAATATCATCGTCATGCAGGTTCAAACGGTGCATGTTCTGACCCGAGTAAAGTATTCAAGGGAAAGAGAATGGCAGGACACATGGGCGCAAAGCAGATTACTGTTCAGAATCTGGAAGTGATCAGAGTAGATGCAGAAAACAACCTCATCTTAGTAAAAGGCGCTGTTCCGGGACCGAAGAAAGCACTTGTAACAATCAAAGAAACAGTGAAGTCCGGTAAATAAGCCTGAAATCAGGAAAGGAGGAAGACACAGATGGCAAACGTATCTGTTTACAATATGGAAGGCAAAGAAGTTGGCACAATGGAGCTGAACGATGCTGTGTTTGGTGTTGATGTAAACGAGCACCTGGTACATCTCGCAGTGGTAAGCCAGCTGGCAAACAAGCGTCAGGGAACGCAGAAGGCAAAAACACGTTCTGAAGTTTCCGGCGGTGGAAAGAAACCGTGGAGACAGAAAGGAACCGGTCATGCAAGACAGGGTTCAACGAGAGCTCCGCAGTGGACAGGCGGTGGAGTAGTATTTGCTCCGACACCGAGAGATTATTCATTCAAGATGAATAAGAAAGAAAAGAAACTGGCTCTGAAGTCTGCTCTGACAACAAGAGTACAGGAGAACAAACTGATCGTACTTGATGAGCTGAAATTCGATGCAATCAAGACAAAGAACATGAAGGCAGTTCTGGATGCTCTGAACGTAAAGAAAGCTCTGATCGTGCTGAACGAGAATGATCAGAACGTAACACTTTCCGCAAGAAACATCGCAGATGTAAGAACTGTTCTGACAAGCACAATCAACGTATTCGACATTCTGAAATACAATACAGTAGTTGTTACAAAGGCTGCTGTTGAAACGATTGAGGAGGTGTACGCATAATGGCAGATCTTAAGTATTATGACGTAATCCTGAAACCGGTGGTTACAGAAAAAAGTATGAATGCAATGGCTGACAGAAAGTATACATTCATGGTTCATACAGATGCAACCAAAAATCAGATCAAAGAAGCTGTTGAGAAAATGTTCGAAGGAACAAAGGTAAAGAGTGTCAACACCATGAACCTGGAAGGAAAGACCAGAAGACGTGGAATGACTTTCGGAAAGACAGCAAAGGCTAAGAAGGCAATCGTTACTCTGACAGAAGAGAGCAAAGAGATTGAGATCTTCGAGGGGTTATAAGATTTAACCAGGACTGAAGCTCAGTCGAACCCCGTTCGCGAATCCCGTTATTCGCGCATATCTACTGCGAAGTAGGATAACTAATATCGAAAGGAGAAACATCATGGGAATTAAGACCTATAACCCATATACACCTTCCAGAAGACACATGACGGGCTCTGATTTCTCAGAAATCACAAAGAGCACACCGGAAAAATCCCTTCTGGTATCTCTGCAGAAGCAGTCTGGTCGTAATAACCAGGGTAAAATCACAGTAAGACATCGTGGAGGCGGCTCCAGAAAGAAATACAGAATTGTCGATTTCAAGAGAAATAAAGATGGAATTCCGGCAACTGTAATCGGTGTCGAGTACGACCCGAACAGAACAGCCAATATCGCACTGATCTGCTATGCAGACGGTGAGAAATCTTACATCCTTGCACCGCAGGGTCTGAAGGACGGTATGAAAGTCATGAACGGACCGGAAGCAGAAGTACGTATCGGAAACTGCCTGCCGCTGTCTGAGATCCCGGTTGGTACTATGGTGCATAACATTGAGCTCTATGCCGGACATGGCGGACAGATGGTTCGTTCCGCAGGTAACGGAGCACAGTTGATGGCTAAGGAAGGAAAGTATGCAACACTGAGACTTCCGTCAGGCGAAATGAGAATGGTTCCGCTCAACTGCCGTGCTACGATCGGTGTAGTCGGAAACGCTGAGCACAATCTGATCAACATTGGTAAGGCAGGAAGAAAACGTAACATGGGTATCCGCCCGACCGTACGCGGTTCTGTTATGAACCCGAACGACCATCCGCATGGTGGTGGAGAAGGTAAGGCCGGTATCGGACGTCCGGGCCCGTGTACACCGTGGGGCAAACCTGCACTTGGCCTGAAGACCAGAAAGAAAACAAAACATTCTAACAAGCTGATTGTAAGAAGAAGAGACGGTAAAGCGATCAACTCATAAATTAAGGAGGTAAACCAATGGCTCGTTCACTGAAAAAAGGACCTTTCGCTGATGAAAGTTTACTGAAAAAGGTAGATGCCATGAATGCTGCAGGAAGCAAGCAGGTTATTAAGACCTGGTCACGTCGTTCCACAATTTTCCCGCAGTTCGTTGGACATACAATTGCTGTTCATGATGGCAGAAAACATGTGCCTGTATATATCACAGAAGATATGGTTGGACACAAACTCGGTGAGTTTGTTGCTACCAGAACTTACAGAGGACATGGAAAAGACGAGAAGAAATCCGGCGTTCGCTAGGATTGGAAAGTTAAATGAGCGGCCAGACCACAGACCGCCCCTGCGGGGCTTGCCGCTGCAGACAGCGACAGTCTGTGGTTGAATGGGCATTCTGCCCATTCATAAAATGAAAAACACAGTCTCTGACAGGCAAACCTGCCACGCCTGATTTTTCATTTTATGACCGCACAGAATTTTTGAATAAAGTTCGCCCGGGGAGGGCGCTGCGGGGCTTCGGCCCTGAGATTGAAAGGAGGCTACATCCAATGGCAAAAGGACATAGATCCCAGATCAAGAGAGAAAGAAATGCTCAGAAGGACACAAGACCTTCAGCTAAGTTATCTTATGCACGCGTTTCTGTTCAGAAGGCATGTTACGTTTTGGATGCCATCAGAGGAAAAGATGTACAGACAGCACTTGGTATTGTTACTTACAATCCGAGATACGCTTCTGAATTAATTGCAAAATTACTGAAATCAGCAATCGCAAATGCTGAGAACAATAACGGAATGAGCGCAGAGAACCTTTACGTAGAAGAATGCTACGCAAACAAAGGACCTACGATGAAGAGAATCAGACCGAGAGCACAGGGCAGAGCATACAGGATCGAAAAGAGAATGAGCCATATTACTATTGTGCTTAATGAGAAATAAGGAGGACAATCATGGGACAGAAAGTTAATCCGCACGGTCTTAGAGTCGGCGTTATCAAAGACTGGGATTCAAAATGGTATGCAGAAGCTGATTTCGCTGATTGCCTGGTAGAGGATCACAAAATCAGAACTTTCCTGAAGAAGAAATTATACAGCGCAGGTGTTTCCAAGATTGAAATCGAAAGAGCATCTGATCGCGTAAAGGTAATCATCTA
>JAXEBU010000077.1:0-18374 GCA_034093895.1 Candidatus Choladocola sp.
GCCGCACTGTTTCATCAGAGGAAGCAGGGAGCGGTTGTAGGTGGAATACTGCTGTGCTACCAGTTCATGTGCTTTTTCCGCAATCACCGTCAGCTGTTCCTGCGGTGTCATACCGGCAATATCTTTCTTGGTATACTTCGCATGAACCATATCTTTCAGGGACGCAACACGGATCATAAAGAATTCATCCAGATTGGAGGCAGTGATACTCAGAAACTTTAATCGTTCCAGAAGCGGAAGCGTCTTATCCCGCGCCTCACCCAGCACCCGGCTGTTAAATCCAAGCCAGCTGCATTCTCTGTTCGTATAGTATTCCGGCTTTTCATATTCAGTAATTGCCATTTTTTCTCCTCCTTCTATATGGAACCACAGCCTCTACATCTGTTTTTTCTGCTTGAAAACAGGATGGACATTGAAGACCTCCTCAAAAAATTCCGCCTTTTCGTTAAAGGTTCCCTTCTCCAGTGTCAGATCCTCCTGGCTTGCCACCGTAATCTTCAGTTCTCCGTCTTTGAGTGTCACGGAAACATTTTTGCACTTCTGTTTGTGGGTGCGATCCAGCGCATTCACCATTCTGAGAATTGCCGTCATCTTTGCAATTGCCATGTACTCTTCTTTCGTAAGTCCCGTCCGGACAGTCAGTTCATCGTAATAAATAAAACGGCTTGTATTAAACTTCACGGTATAGGCGATCATCTCGCGCTCCGCATGGGAGAGGCCGATAATTTCCGTTGCCATGATAATATTGAAGGCGCATTCCGACACATCTTCCAGACTGATGAACTTACCACAGTTGTGCAGAATTACGGCAATCTGCAGCAGAAGCCGTTCCCTCTTTCCCATACCGTGAATCTTCTTCATCTTGTCAAAGACTTTCAGCGCAATATCTTCCAGATTTCTGATATGGGCCTGACTGCATTTATACCGTTTTGAAATGCTTCTGGCCGCAGCAATGATATCCTCCTCAAAGCTGTGGCCGCTCTGCAGAAGATGATTTTTCTCACCGTAATCGTAAGCCAGCCCGTCGCACAGGCTGTAATCCGGCATCCAGAGTGTCTCGGCGCCAAAATTCTCCATCAGACAGCGGCAGAAAATGGCTGAAGGAACAATCACGTCCGCCTGATCCGGCGCAATCGCATATTTTTTTGCAATTTCATCCGGTTTCATAGTGACAATCTCGTCATACACACCCTGAAACCGCGCCTTTGTCATGGATGATATCTTCTTTTCCGTCTTTTCAACCGGTCGTGCCAGCCCCAGAAGATTTCCTCCGATCACAATAAGATTTTTGATCTGTCTGTCCTTCTGATACAGCTTTCCGAACCCGGCCAGCTCGTGATCCAGAATCTCAATCACCATTTTTTCGAAATGCTCACTGCTTTTCTGCAGCGATGCAAGCCGGTCTCTTGTGGAGACATTTCCCACACGGATGTTCTGCGTTGTAATCAGTTTATCCTTGTCAAACAGGGAAATCTGCATACTGTTTCCGCCGATATCCACAATGGCAGCCGCATTCTGAATAATTGTCCCGAATTCACTGGTTACAGAAGCAATTGATTTGTAATCCACAAAACGCTGTTCGGAATTGCTCAGCACATCAATCTTCAGTCCGGTCTGCTTTTCAATATAGTCGCGCATGATCAGCATGTTTCTTGACTCCCGGAACGCACTGGTAGCGCATGCCAGATAATCATTTACCCGGTATCCCTCCATGATCCGCCTGAAATCAAGGAGAATTCTGCACAGCTCTCCTACTTTTTTGCTGTCGATCCTTCCCATACGGTAAGCATCCAGTCCCAGATTCAGTCTCGTACTGATCCAGTCAACTTCTTTCATCCCTCTGCGGCCGTTAAATTCAAATATCTTCATTTCAGTCACAGTAGATCCGACCGCGATTGCTGCGAACATTTTTACTGCCATACAATTCCTCCTATACCGCTTCTTAAACGATGCTCGTATGCCCCGGTATTATTTCATCTGTCCGAGAAGATAATCAATAAACTGCTGTGCCGTTCTTCCCGACAGACCTCCGTGGCTCAGTTCCCATTTGTTTGCTTCCAGCAGAAGCTCATCCTCCGGCATGGTTACGCCGTACCGCGCAGCCAGTGTCCGTACAATATTCTGAAACTGCTTTTTATCCGGCGCGCAGAAGAAAATGCTGACACCAAACCGTGATACGAGAGACAGCTTTTCCTGTACCGTATCGGAGGTGTGGATATCACCGTCCCGCTCCTCGTTATCGCGGAAGCTCTCTCTGATCAGATGCCGCCGGTTGGATGTTGCGTAAATCAGGATATTGTCCGGCTTTTTCTCCAGGCCGCCTTCAATCACTGCTTTCAGGTATTTGTATTCGATCTCAAATTCTTCAAAAGAAAGATCATCCATGTAAATGATAAACCGGTAATTCCTGTTCTTGATCTGTGCAATCACATCGTTTAAATCTTTAAACTGGTGTTTGTAAATTTCAATAATACGCAGCCCCTGATCGTAATACCGGTTCAGAATCGCCTTGACACTGGAGGACTTACCCGTGCCAGCATCTCCGAAAAGCAGACAGTTGTTTGCCTTTCTTCCCTGCACAAAGGCTTCCGTATTGTCAATCAGCTTTTTCTTCGGAATCTCGTATCCGACGAGATCATCCAGGTTCACGTGCGTAATATTGGTGATCGGCTGAATCTGAACTCCATTCTCATCGTGAACCACACGGAATGCTTTGTGAAGACCAAGCTTGCCCACACCGAATTCCCGGTAAAAATTGATCATGTACTGTGTAAACTGCTCCAGATCAGCAGCACCGGAGAGCTGTCCGCTCAGCTCACAGATTCTGTCCCGGATCCGGCGGTTAAATACTTTTCCGGCAGCACCGCCGCTGCGGTAATTCAGGATCTCTTCAAAGAAATCTGCATGCAGCGTCTTCTCAAGCTCCGCGAAATCATAGGAGAAGAGTTCACGGAAAATGGCAAAATCATGCTTTGCCAGATCCAGAAGACTTCCCTCCGTAATTCCCCGGATCTCACAGGCAGTACTGAATACATTCTCATTATTCACCAGCAGCAGGGTCAGATAATCCTGCCAGAGATTTCTTTCAAATCCGTAATTTCCTGCAAGATCAATCAGGTCATGCATGCAGGAAAAGAAACGACTTCTCACCTCGGTGACGTACTCCTCCTGTTTATAATGCTCCATGATCCATGTCATCTCACGGAGCAGAGCTCCGTTCTCAAAATTTCTGTATATTATCAGTTCTTCAATTCCTGTCATTCTCTTACCTCTTCCGTCAATAATTTCCGAGAATCTTCATGTTGATCGCTTCTTCCCGGATTCCACGCAGTGCATTCTTCACCGCACTGTCATTCAGATTGCCGTCAAAATCCACAAAGAAACGGTACTCCCAGTTTCTTCCCGTGATCGGCCGCGACTCAATCCGGTTCATATTCAGATTGTTGTAAATAAAGTGCGACAGTATGTTGTACAGTGAACCGCTGGAATGGGGCAGTTCAAAACAGATACTGATCTTCTGCGCATCCCGCCGGAATATTCTCTGGTTTGTCACTATGATGAACCGTGTGGAATTTGCCTCGTTATAATATACATGCTCCGCAAGAACTTCAAGACCAAAATACTCTGCAGCAAATCTGCTTCCGATGGCTGCCTGGGACGGATCCTTATCTTCCGCCACCTTCTTTGCTGCGCGGGCAGTATTATCGTAGGGGATCTGCTGCCATTCTCTGTGCTGATCAAGATACTCCTCACACTGGGAAAGGGCCTGCTGATGAGAGTATACCTTTCGGATCTCCTCCAGCTTCGTTCCCGGGAGGCCCAGAAGTGCGTGTTCACATTTTATGATCTGTTCTCCGACAATATAATTCTCAAAATTGACCAGCAGATCGTAATTATCTGCCACTATTCCGGCAGAAGAATTCTCAATGGGCAGTACAGCATAATCTGCTGATCCCTCCGCTATGGCTTCCATGGCGTCGCGCCACTTCTGAACGTGGAAGCAGTTTACGTCTTTCCCGAAGTATTCCCGCATGGCTGCATGGCTGTAGGCTCCTTCCACGCCCTGATATACAACACGGATATCCTTCCGCTCAATATCATCCACTGCAATAAACGGAAGCCTTCCTGCAGCTCCGTTTTCCGCCAAGAGCTGATACTGCAGCTTGCGGCTCATGGACATGATCTGCTGAAACAGCTCATCCACACCGTGTCTGTTGAAATCGCTGTGTGCCATGCTGCGCAGCGTCTCCAGTTTTGTCCGTTCACGCTCCCTGTCAAATACTTTTCTGCCATTTGCAATCTTATATTTTGCCACATCTTCGCTGATCTGCATCCGCTCCTCAAACAGGGAAACAATCTCTCTGTCGATTTTATCAATCTGCTCTCTCAGTTCCAGCAAATCCTTCATAATACGTTCTCCTCATACGTTCTGTCCTGTTCTTTTACGGCCTTTTCCGCCTCTCCGAGAAAAGAAAGTGATCCAAACACAAGAATCACCCCGTCCTCTCCTGCTGACTGAAAGCTTTTCCGAACCGCATCCGCAATACTTTCCGCCGGTTCGACAGAAGGATTCTTTCTGCGGACAGCTTCAGCCAGTTTTTCTGATGGCAGCGCCCTCGGATTACCAGGGGTCTCTACCGTATAAATGTGCTCTGCCAGTTCTGCCGTAATATCTATAATTTTATCATATTCTTTGTCAGAAAACACGCCAAAGATATAATATTTTTTCCTGTCGGGAAAATACTCCAGAATTGCATCGCGCAGCCGCCTTGCGGCATCGGGATTGTGGGCACCATCCAGAATCACAAAGGGCTTCCTGTGCACCACAGAAAAACGTCCCTTCCATACGGTCTGCTCCATTCCCTCCCAGACTGCCTCATCGGGAACAGAGTATCCCGCTTTCCGCAGCATACGGATACATTCCAGAGCCAGCGCCGCGTTCTCCACCTGATGCTGTCCTGCCAGATGAATTACTGTTTTCCCGAATGATCCGTACACAAAGCTCTGGCGTTCCAGACCGTATTCCACTTCCGTAATCTGTTCCGGGTTTACAAAAACACATTCACTGCCATTCTTTTCTGCCTCATCACATATGACCCTCTGTGCTTCCGGCTCCTGATGCGATGCAACCACCGGTACACCCTGCTTGATAATCCCTGCCTTGTTCCACGCAATCTCTGCCAGAGTATTCCCGAGATACTGCATATGATCCATACTGATAGAGGCCAGCACAGTCAGCACCGGTGTGCGTATGATGTTTGTGGCATCAAGCCTTCCTCCCATTCCCGTTTCCAGAAGTACAAAGTCACACTTCTTTTCTTTAAAATGCAGAAAAGAGACTGCCGTCTCCACTTCAAAAACGGTGGGAAGTCCCATTCCCATCTTCTTCATCTGCTCCATGGCTTCCGCCACTTTCGTCAACTGGCGGGAAAAATCGTCTCTGCTGATATACGTATCATTAATCTGAATCCGTTCCCGGTAGGAAAAAAGTGTGGGAGAAATGTATCGCCCAACCTGGTAGCCTGCTTTTTTCAGCACGGAAGACAAATATGCCAGCACGGAACCTTTTCCATTCGTTCCTGCTATATGAATAAATCTCAGATCATCCTGTGGATTTCCAAGCAACGAAAGCAGGTTGGAAATCGAAGTCAGCCCCGGTTCAATTCCTCTGACTGAAATCTGCGCTATAAATTTTCTGGCTTCTGCGTAATCCATTTTTTCTCTCCTGTCCATTCTCTGCAGGGACTGTACCTTTTCCGCTTTCCCTGCTCTGATTTTTGCATTGTGTCAATTATATACCAACCATTCTTTCTTTTGCAACAGGAACTGCAGGTTCGTCCGGCAGCAATGCCTGATTTTATGTATAAAAGATACGTTTCCACACATAATAACAGGGCAGACACCGGATTACGCCGGTACTGCCCTGAACAGAAACGGAGGATGATTCCTATGAAATCAAAATTTATCCGCTGCGGTATGTACGGATGGTGTATGGAAGTACTCTGGACAGGACTTAATTCCCTGCTCCACCATGACCCGAAACTGATGGGCTTTTCTTCCCTCCACATGTTTCCGATCTATGGAATGGCTTCACTGATCTCGCCGCTGTATAAGTATCTGAAAAAATTCGGGACATTCACCCGCGGAATGATCTATATGCTCTGCATTTATGCGGTGGAGTACACCTCCGGCACTTACCTGAAAAAACACAACCGCTGTCCCTGGGACTACAGTGATATCCCTTATCAGATCGGCGGAGTCATCCGTCTCGACTACGCACCCCTGTGGTTTCTCACGGGACTGTTCTATGAAAAAACCATCGCCGCTGAAAAGAATTCCTGACGCGCTTCTTTCTCTGCACCTGTCCCTGTTGTCACTCAAGATGCTGCAGTGCTGTCAGAATGGTCTCCATATCCTGCTCTTCCCTGGGGCCGATGCAGCGAATCTCAATCTCGTCCCCTTTTACAATGGTTGCTGACAGAATATTTAACAGACTTTTGGCATTTACAATACTGTTCCCAAATATAATTTCAATTCTGGAACTGCATGACTCCGCTGCTTTTGCAAGATTGCTGGCCGGACGGACATGCAGTCCTGTCGGATTGCTGACTGTGACCTTTCTGCTGATCATTCTGTATTCTCATCTCCCAAAACTCACATTATTGTTTGAATTCATAGCTATTATATTTGATGAATGCAGATTATACAACACATT
This sequence comes from Candidatus Choladocola sp., assembly GCA_034093895.1. GTDB lineage: Bacteria > Bacillota > Clostridia > Lachnospirales > Lachnospiraceae > Choladousia. The sequence goes on from JAXEBU010000077.1 coordinate 6,716, forward strand.
CGCCAAAATTTAAATATATATTTACAATTTATTCATTTTTTCCCGTTCCGTTCCAATCATCCGGGATGCCAGATTTTCTGCCTCACGGATGATAGATTCGTCAAAGCCCATCAGAGCCAGCAGCCGGATTGCGTTTCGCGTCATAGCTCTGCCCTCTTTCAGAAGATAATCAAAACGAACTTCTGTTTCTGTCACTTCTTCCTCAAAATGGCAGTTCCTGTAAACTCCGTCCAGCAGATACGTAAGCTCAATATCATGGGTTGCTGCCATACAGAGAAGATTTTTCCCTGCAATCCACTTCAGAATCTGTGATGAGGCAGCAATCCGCTCCACTGTATTGGTACCGCGCAGTACCTCATCAATACAGCAGAACACCGGTTGTTCTCCTTCGATCCGATCCAGTATCCGTTTCAGTGAACGGATTTCCACCATATAATAGCTCTCTTCCCCTGCCAGATCATCACGCAGTGCCATAGATGAAAATACCCGGAAATACCGCGCTTCATACCTTTTTGCAAGAACAGTGTGAACCGTCTGTGCCAGAATTACCTGCAGCGCAGCCGTCTTCAAAAATGTAGATTTTCCGGAAGCATTGGAACCTGTCAAAAGAATGCAGCAGTCCGTATCCAGAGAATTTGATACGGGATCTGAGATAAGCGGATGATACATCTGCTGTCCGCAGAACCGTATGGGCCCATCCGTACGCAGGATCGGGACTGTATGATGGGGATACAGTCTGCGAAACGAAGCGACGGCTATGGCTGATTCAATCCTGCCGATTTCTTCCACCAGAAACTCAAATTCCGGCAGATGCTTTTCTGCTTCCCGCACCACGGTTTTAAACTGAAGCAGATCAATGTGAAACAGATTGTTCAGAAGCATAATCAGTGCCTGCTCAATGCTGTCACTGTGATATCCGCCCGCCACCAGAAGCACCATATTCCGCCGCAGCTTCCGAAAGGATCCGACTGCTTCTCTGATTTTCTCCCCGGGCATTCCGTCAATCTTCATCGCGCCAATTTCTCCGGCACTGTTCAGCACTTTTTCCAACGCAATACAGGAAATCATATATGGCTCCACAGGCCGTTTCCACCGCTCATACGTCCACATACTGATAATAAACGAACCTATCAACATCAGAATCCCAGGCTGCGGCCAGATCAGCAGGACGCACACAGAGGCAAGAATCAGAAAAGTAGTACCGAAATGGATCCAGCTGCTCCCGCTGTCGGCCTCTGCCAGATTATATACGTAATCAAACACAGAGTTCCGCCCTGTTTTTCCGATTCGGGCAAAAAAATATTCCATTTCTTCCCGCTCTTTCTCATGAGCCTCAAACCAGTTCACCAGTTTTTCAAACTTTTCCAGCTTTTCTCCATTCATTTCCGGTGTTCGAAGCTGGTAATAAAGATAGCTTTCTCCAAGAAAGGACCTTGTATGATTAAGCTCCATGAAAATCCGGTCCATATCCAGATCGTTCCACGTAATATCATCGATTTGAAATACTTCCGTCTCTTTGTTCAGATAATAATGGCTGATGCAGTCAAACTCTGTGGGATCATACTCCCGCTCCACGCGTTTCCCCCATTCTCTTCGTATTTTTGACATTATCCTTTTTCTGTTTTTCCATTTCTGATATGCCATAATCAGAAGAAACCCCACAAAAAGAACTGCAATCAGTCCCAGACCCATAAAAATGTATTTTATATCATAGTTTTCGTATCCGTTCATTTCCACCTCCGAGAGCGGTGACTGCTTCCGCCTGTGCCACTCATCACGGTATCTCCCGACAGAAGCATCTGTCTTTTCCCAAGTATAGCCAAACCGATGTCCCCTGTAAAGATCCAATTTCCGGAGCGCAGATTTGTCTTTCTGCTTTCTTTTGACAAATACATCATTTTGTTATATGATTCCAATGGTAATGCCCAACAGGCATCATCATTAGGAGGAACAGATGAAAATATTAATTATACGCCACGGCGATCCCGATTATTCGATTGATTCACTGACAGAAAAAGGCTGGAAAGAGGCAGAGTTTCTTTCTGAAAAAATATCGCGGCTGAACGTCAGAGATTTTTACGTCTCCCCTCTGGGCAGAGCAAAAGATACGGCATCGCTCACCCTGAAAAAAATAAACCGCACGGCTGCCGAATGTGAATGGCTGCGGGAATTTGCACCGAGAATCAACCGTCCCGATCACGACGGACCCATCATTACCTGGGACTGGCTTCCTCAGGACTGGACATCAAACGAAGATTTCTACCGGTATGACCGGTGGTTTCTGTCTGATGTTATGAAGGAAGGCAAAGTAAAGGAGGAGTACGACTGGGTAACGGAAAACTTTGACCGTGTTCTGGCCAGGTACGGTTACGTCCGTGAGGAGCATTATTACAGAGTTGAACAGGGCAACAACGATACTATTGTTTTCTTCTGCCATTTTGGTCTTGGCTGTGTCCTTTTGAGCCACCTGCTCTCCATCTCACCCATGGTACTCTGGCATGGCTTCTGCGCTGCCCCCTCTTCCGTGACCGTGCTCACTTCGGAAGAACGCAGAAAAGGAATCGCAAGCTTCCGCATGAGCAGCTACGGTGATATCTCACACCTTTACGTACATGACGAAGAGCCAGCCTTTGCAGCAAGATTCTGTGAATGCTTTGAAAATGAGGAAAGACACGACTGATCCGGTCGTGTCTTTATTTCGAAAATTCCTGCAGAATATCATCTGAATACTTCTGCAGATTTCACTGCTATCTGTAATTTTTTATCACAATCTGAAGGGATTTTCTTCCCATATATTCATTGACCGATGGATAATACGTCAGATCAAGCTCCATATTCTTACCTCTGCCCCAGAACAGTTCCCGTACACTCGCTTCACCGTATTTTCCGGTCAGGTACTGCCGCATTTCTTCCGGCTCGCCGAAATACATAGCATCCATAATGATGCCTTTCTGATTCATTACCCGAAGCTTCAGTACATTCGCATTTTTCCCGAGAACCTTTGCACCGAGAAGACTCAGGTGGGCTTCCGCAAAAAGCGGCTTCTCATTCCCTTTCCCGAAAGGTTCCAGTACCTTCAGTTCTTCTACGAGAGACTCCGTAATGTAATCCACAGGCATCGGCACATCTATGGATACCTTTTCCATCATATCCTGCGCCGTCAGTGTACAGTTTTCATTCATTCTGCGCCTCATCTCCGTGATCCGGCTTTTTTCGAGGGAAAACCCGGCTGCCATTGGATGTCCTCCGAATTTCAGGAACAGATCCCGGCACTTTACCATCTCTTCAAACATGGAGTATCCTTCTATTGACCGACCGGAGCCTTTCGCCTCTGTTTCTCCGTCCGTCACTACAAAGGTGGGTCTGTAATACCGCTCTCTGAGCCGTCCGGCCACAATTCCGGCAATGCTTTCATGGCATCCAGGCAGATAGACCACGAGAACCCTGTCCTCTTTATAATCCCCGCTCTCAATCATGACGCACGCTTCCTCCACAGCCTGCTGCGTCATGGTTTTCCGCTCGTCATTCAGTTCCTTCAGCTGTTCTGCCAGATGTCCCGCTTCCTCTCTGTTCTCTTCAAGAAGAAGGCGCAAAGAACGCTTTGCAGTGTCGAGACGGCCGCTGGCATTGATACAAGGCCCCAGGACAAAACCGATATGGTAGGATGTGATACTTTCCGGCGTAAGTCCGTTGGCATGAATCAGTGCTTTCAGTCCCGCATTTTCTGAAGCAGGAATCCGTTTCAGCCCTTCTTTTACAATGATCCTGTTTTCGCCGTTCAGATCCATCACATCTCCGACTGTGGCGAAGGCTGCAAAAGGAAGCAGATTTTCCGCCTCCGCCTGTGCCACACCGAAAAGACGGTAAAGCTCGCAGACCAGTTTCCATGCTACGGCTGCACCACACAGTTTTTTATACGGGTACGTACAGCCGGGCTGTTTCGGATTCACAATGACATCCGCAGACGGAAGAAGATATTCACGCTCTTCTCCTGTCTCACCTCTCTCTTCCGGTACAGATGACCCCTGCTGTTTGCGTGTTTCAAACAGAGGTTCGTGATGATCCGTCACAATGACCGTCAGTCCTTTTTCCTTTGCATATGCAATTTCTTCGATGGCTGAAATCCCGTTATCACATGTGAGGACCGTATCCGTGTTTTCCTGAAGAGCCAGCTCCAAAAGGGTTTTATTCAGACCGTATCCGTCCTTCATGCGGTCCGGTATTTCATAATCCACATTTGCTCCGCATCGTTTCAGTGCAGTATAGAGAATATACGTTGCATTCACACCGTCTATATCATAATCTCCGATAATGCGGATTTTCTTTTTCTGCTCTGTCTTCTCTCTCAGAAGCTCTGCCGCCTCCCGGCAGCCTTTCAAGGCCCCCGGAGGATGGAGTGATTCCATTCCGCCATACAGATACTCCCGGATTGCGTCATCGCCCACAATATCTCTGTTCCGGATAATCCTCGCTGTCACCTGATCAATTCCGTATTTCCGTGATATTTCTTTAAAATCGGCCTTCTTTGCCGCTACAAACCACTTTTCCGTCTTCCTGCCGTGTTCCATTCTCTTATCCCTCTGCTGTTTTCTTTCCGCGCATCCATACACAAAATGGCCGCTGCAAAATACATTTTCACATATTTTACAGCAGCCAACTGTTTTCAGAAGAAACAGCAGTTATCCATTATGCTTTCTTCTTTGCGACTTTTGTTTTCATTACGTACCAGAGAGAACCGGTTACGCATACAGAAGAGTAACCTCCGGCCACTACTCCGACGATCAGAGGAAGTGCAAACTCCTTGATCGATGCAACGCCGAGAATATACAGAGCTGCAATAGTAACAAATGTAGTAAAGGAAGTATAAATACTTCTCGTCAGCGTCTGCGTAATACTCGTATTTACCACCTCGGCCAGAGTTGCTTTCACCATCAGCTTCTGATTTTCTCTGATTCGGTCAAAGATGACAATGGTTGCGTTAATGGAGTAACCAACAATCGTCAGCATACATGCAATGAATGTATTTCCGACAGATATTCTCATCAATGCATAACATGCAAACACAACAAGCACATCATGAAGCAGTGCCAGCACCGCACTTCCTGCAAAGCGGATATCCTTGAAACGGAACCAGATATATACAAGCATACACAAAGCTGCAATAATCACAGCCACAACAGCATCCTGGCGCATCTCACTGCTGACAGTGGATGAAATTGTCTCAAAGTTAATCGCTTTCTTTTCAATTCCGTACGCTTCCTGAATTGCATCGGAAATCTGCTCACGTTCCTCTACGGTAAGTACTCTCGTTTTAATGAATACTTCATTGGAACCGGCTACCTTCTGTGTCTGAATTTCCGCATCTCCGGTGATCTTCTGGATAATCGGTTTCACATCGGAATCCAGCTGTTCAATAGAAAGATCTTCCTCAAACATTACACTTGTGGAGGTACCACCCTTGAAATCCATGCTCAGATTCAATGCCCCATTTCCCTGGGAAGAATTGATTGCCATAAACAGCGGTCCAACCAGAATCATCACAATTGAAACAAGGAAAAATACTTTCTTTCTTCCGATAAAGTCAATCGTCTTGATTGTCTTTGCCTTACCATAATACTTTTCATCTTTGAATCCCAGCTCATAAAATGCATTAACAAGCAGTCTGGAAATTACAAGGGCTGTAATCATGGAAAGAACAATACCAAGAGCCAGCGTCTGTGCAAATCCCTTTACGCTTCCGGTACCCATCAGGTTCAGCACGAAAGCCGCAATCAGCGTTGTAATATTACCGTCAAGAATTGCAGAGAGTGCTTTCTGGAAACCGGTCTTAATGGACGCCTTTACAGATTTTCCTTCTGCAATCTCCTCACGGATACGTGCATAAATAATAACGTTTGCATCCACAGCCATACCAATGGAAAGGATGATACCTGCAATACCCGGAAGAGTCAGGGTAAGGTCAAACGCATTCAGGAGTACCAGCTCCAGACCCGCATAAATCAGCAGGGAAATTCCTGCAATCACGCCCGGAAGACTGTACACTGCAATCATGAAAATAATAACGAGTGCAAGGCCGATAGCACCTGCAATCAGACTGGTCCGGATTGCATCCTCACCAAGCTGAGCACCTACTACGTTGGAACGGATTTCCTCCAGTTCGATGGAAAGAGAACCGATACGGATGGAAGATGCCAGATTCTGTGCCTCTTCTGCTGTTGCCATACCGGTTATGTATGCAGTTCCGCCTGTAATTGCCTCATTTACTCTCGGTGCACTGATAACGCTGCCGTCATACACGATCTCAATCGTATTACCCACATTTTCGGAAGTAGCAGTTGCAAAAGCCTCCGTACCTTCCTTTGTGAGCTCCAGCTGAACAACGTACTCTCTGTTGCCCATCTCGTTCTGCTGTGTTTTTGCTGAGGCTGTCTGAACCTGTGATCCTGTCAGTACAACGGTACCGTCACTCAAACGGAACTCCAGGGAACCCGGCTTTCCGAGTTCTTCCAGAATCGCATTTGCATCGCTGACACCGGGAATTTCGATATTGATCCGGTCAGATCCTTCCTGATAAACCTGAGCTTCTGTACTGTAGCCCTGTACACGCTGCTGCAGCTTGTAAACGGTATCACTCATGTCTTCCGCGGAAGGTGCTTCATCTCCCTTTGCCTGGTAAGTGATACTTACGCCACCCTCAAGATCCAGTCCCAGCTTGATATTTTTCGCTGAACCGGTTCCGGTTTTGCCGATTCCGAACGCTGCTGTATACGCCAGAAGAACCAGCAGAGCCAGCATACCGACAAGAACCACTTTTGCTTTTTTCTTGTTCATGATACTTCTCCTTTATTTTTTCTTGTACAGACCGGACAATACCTCCCGTTTGAAGCATCCCGGTCCGTTACATTTATTCCTGATCCGCCAGTGCTGCCTTGATCATGATGGCACATTCCACACGTTTCCGCTGAAGCTCACATCCGATGTCATACGCATCCTGAATCGTACCGTGGAAATTGTATGAATTGGCGGCACAGCCTCCGCTGCAGTAAAACTTTGCAAAACAGCTGCGGCACTTTTCCTTTGTGTAGACATTACAGCATTTGAACTCATCCACAATCTCCGGTTTCGTAATGCCCTCGTCCACATTTCCCATAAGATACTTATCGATTCCGACAAACTGATGACAGGGATACAGATCTCCCCACGGTGTTACTGCCAGATATTCTGTACCTGAACCGCATCCGGAAAGACGCTTGTAAACGCAGGGACCGCCGGTGAGATCAATCATATAATGGAAAAACGTAAATCCTTTTCCTTCCTTTTCCCGGCGTACCATCTCAGCTGCCAGCTTATCGTACTCGCTGCAAATGATCGGAATATCCTCTTCCTTCAGTGCATACGCTTCTGTTGAAGGTGCAACCACCGGTTCCACAGAAATCTGCCGGAATCCTTCGTTGGCCAGATGCAGCACGTCATTTGAAAAATCAAGATTATGATGAGTAAATGTACCTCTCACATAATATTTCTCCTGATTTCTGCTTTCCGCAAACTTTTTGAATTTCGGGAGGATCATATCGTAGCTGCCGTCACCTCTGCGGAAGGGACGCATGAAATCATGCACTTCTCTCCGTCCGTCAATGCTGAGCACCACGTTCGCCATCTCGCGGTTACAGAATTCCATAATTTCATCATTCAGCAGGACGCCGTTGGTCGTCAGCGTAAAACGGAAATTCTTATTATGAATCTTCTCCTGTTCTCTTCCGTATGCTACCAGGTCTTTCACTACCTGCCAGTTCATCAGCGGCTCTCCGCCAAAGAAATCAACTTCCAGATTGCGTCGGTCTCCGGAACTGGCAATCAGAAAATCAAGCGCCTTCTTTCCCACCTCAAAGCTCATGAGAGCACGTCTGCCGTGGTATTCCCCTTCCTCCGCGAAACAGTATTTACAGGCCAGATTACAGTCATGGGCGATGTGGAGACACAATGCCTTCACCACAGTTTTTCTTGCCTTATAATCAATGATTGCCTTCTCGTAGATATCCTCCGTAAACAGTGTTCCGGCTTTCTTCAGCTCCCCGCATTCCGCAAGAGCTTCCGAAATCTCCTCCCGGGGATATTTTCCGCACAGTACTTCCGTCACTTCCTGCTCTGTTTTTCCTCCATCCAGAAGGGCTGTCACATCGTAAACAAGATCATCCACCACATGTACCGAACCGCTGTTTACATCCAAAACGATGTTGTATCCATTATTTTTATACTGATGGATCACACCCAAGCTCCTCTCTTTTTCCTTCACAAGAAAACACCTGATACTTTCTCCATATCAGGCTGTCATGAAAATACTGCTTCTTATGAACGAATTATCATAGTAAACTGAATCAAACAGCAAATAATGGATAAGCAGCGAAGCACGTCCGCTGCTTATCCTTATCCGAAGTCTTATTTGTTATTTTCGCAGGTCTGGTTTCCTACTGTGCAGGATGTCTTACATGCTGACTGACAGGATGTCTGGCACTCACCGCATCCGCCCTTTTTCAGTGTGTTCTGTAACGGCTTTGTATTCAGTGTTTTAATATGTTTCATATGCTCATTCTCCTTAATCTGTAAAAATTGTACCGGAAAGCATTCCGCATACCGGCTCTGTCTGCTATTGTATCACAAAGTTTTTGAAAATAAAAGTACTTTTACCGGGGAAAGAAAAAAATATACAGCTTCTTTTTTCAGCTGTGATATACTTACGTTCGGATACCATACAAAATGATTTCTGAAAGGAGGGCTCCCATGAATCTTCTTTTTCTCGGAGACAGTATCACGGACTGTGATCACTGCTTCACAGCCGACAACCTCGGAAACGGCTATGTACATATGATACAGAAACTGCTTCAGGAAAGATATGAGCTTTCGCCCGTAAACATTATCAACGGTGGAACGGATGGCTTTACTTTTCCCAGAATCTACCGGAAGTGGAATACAAACTGGCGGGGCCGGTCCTTTGATGCAGTCACAGTTCTTGCCGGTATCAATGATACAGGTGCATTGATGGATTCCGGAAACAGACAGCAATACGAAGCGCTCCTTGGCACATGCGCAGAAGCAGTGAGCAGCCTGCTCCTCGGCCTTTCCGATTCCGGCTGCCCGAACGTGTTTGTTCTGGAACCGTTTCTGTTCTGTCAGCCTGCATACCTGCTGGGATGGCGGGACAGTCTCTTTGATGTCCGCTCAGCAATATGTCACGCGGTGGATCAGGCGGCTGTACATTTTAAAAATGTCGGCAGTCCCTGTAAAGTCAAATATCTTCCCACCCAGCAGCTTCTTGATCAGGCGGTCTCTCAGTACGGCCTGTCTTCCATTACAACAGACGGAATACACCTTACTGCCAGAGGTCACTTTTGCCTTGCTTCGTATCTCTCTGCCCGGATCACTGCCTGATCCTCCAGGGCAGAAAACAGACAAAAAACCGTTGCAGGAGTATTTTCGGGGATTTCTGTCTCCGATGTGTGTACAACCGGATATCAGAAATCCCTTTTCATTACTTCTCCAACGGTTCTTTCATTCTGTTGTTAATCAGTTAGTTATTCTTCCTCTGCTTTCTGACGGGCAGCAATCTCTCTCTCCTGGACATCATTCGGAGCCTGCTCATAACGTGCAAATTCATAAGAATACGTTCCGCTTCCGCCTGTCATGGAACGAAGCTGTGTAGAATATCCGTACAGCTCAGACATCGGAATATCCGCCTCAACAATCGTATTTCCCTTGTGATCCGGATTCATTCCAAGCACACGTCCGCGTCTCTTATTCAGATCACCCATAACATCACCGGTGTATTTGTCCGGAACAGTAACTTTCATGGATGCAATCGGCTCCAGAAGAACGGGACCAGCTTCCATAAAGCCCTTCTTGAATGCCTGGCTGGCAGCCGTCTTGAATGCCATTTCGGATGAGTCTACCGGATGGTAGGAACCATCGTACAGAACGGCCTTCACACCTACTACCGGATATCCGGCAAGAGGTCCCTTCTGAACAGAATCCTGAATACCCTTTTCAACTGCCGGGAAATAGTTCTTCGGAACGGCTCCGCCTACTACTACCTGCTCGAATTCATACGGTACTTCCAGTGTATCAAGCGGTGAGAATCTCATCTTAACGTGTCCGTACTGTCCGTGTCCTCCTGACTGTTTCTTGTACTTGGAATCCACATCAGAACTCTTCCGGATCGTCTCACGGAATGCTACCTTCGGTTTCTCCAGATCCACATCCACTTTATACTTTGTCAGAAGCTTGCTGGCAATAATGTCAAGATGCTGATCACCCATGCCGTAAAGCAGAGTCTGACGGTTTTCTCCGTCATTCACAACCTTCATGGTCAGGTCTTCCTGTGCCATCTTGGCAAGTGCCTGAGCGACTTTATCTTCCTCGCCTTTTACTTTCGCTTTGTATCTCTTGTATGTATACGGAACCGGAACATCCATTCTGCCGTATGCAATCGGTGTTGCTTTTGTAGAAAGTGTATCACCTGTGGAGGCATTCAATTTTCCGATTGCTCCGATATCACCTGCATGAAGCTCTTTGACTTCGATCGGCTTGCTGCCCTCCATTACGTAAAGCTTGCCCGCTCTTTCTTCTGTATCCTTTGCTTCATTATACAGTGTGTCATCACCCTTGATAACACCGGAAGCAACCTTGATCATGGAATATTTACCGATAAACGGATCCACGATTGTCTTCCATACGTACGCAGATTTTGCCTTTGCAAAATTATAATCTGCTTCGAACACTTCTTTTGTCTTCATATTGACACCGGCAATCTTTCTGCTCTCCGGTGACGGCATATAGCTTACAATGTCATCAAGCAGAATCAGAATTCCCTGAAGATTAACGCTGGCACCCATGGTTACCGGAACGATAGAGCAGTCTGAAACGTTGGCATGAAGTGCTGCCATAATCTCGGCTTCTGAGAATTCCTCTCCGTTGAAATAGCGATCCATCATCTCTTCGCTCGTCTCTGCAACAGCCTCAATCAGGTTCTCTCTGTACTGATCAAGATACTCTCTGGAATAATCCGGAATCTCACACTCTACTTTTTCCTGCTTATTTACGTATCTTCTGGCTGCCATCTTCACAACATTTACGTATCCTACGAATTTTTCATTCTCACGGATCGGCATGTGCAGCGGAGAAATCTTCTTGCCATACAGTTCTGTCAGGGACTCAACTACTTCTCTGTAGCTGGCATTATCAAAATCCATATTGGAAACGTAGAAGAATCTGGGGAGTTTGTACTTTTCACACAGATCCCATGCCTTCTGAGTTCCCACTTCCACTCCGTTCTTACCGTTAATTACGATAACAGCGGCATCTGCTGCTGCAGCTGCTTCCTCAGCCTCACCTACAAAGTCAAAATACCCGGGTGTATCAAGAACATTAATCTTCGTATCGCCCCAGATAATCGGAACCATGGATGTACTGATTGAAAATTTTCTCTTAATCTCCTCTTTATCAAAATCACTGACTGTGTTTCCTTCAGCTACATTGCCAAGTCTGCTCGTAATACCTGCCAGATACGCCATGGATTCTACAAGACTTGTCTTTCCGGCTCCACCGTGTCCGAGAATTACCACGTTACGGATCTTGTCTGTTGTGTAAACATTCATAGCTTTTTCCT
>JAXEBU010000078.1:0-5365 GCA_034093895.1 Candidatus Choladocola sp.
CATTGAATTCCAGACCCATAGTGCTTCCGGACAATGTGGAAATCATGATTGAAATCAATTCGAGACACAGCACGGATGTGGACGGTGCCGAGGCCACCTTTGACGGTGACACTTCCGTGAAGCTGAATTCAGGGGACAAGATTGTGATTTCCAAATCAGAATGTCAGGCATTGATGGTAAAGACGAAAAACACCAGTTTTCTGGAAATACTGCGTGAAAAAATGAACAGCTGATACCGTATGGGAGGTAAAAATGAAAGTCGGAAGGCATGCAAAAATAGTAGAACTCATTGGAAAATACGATATTGAAACACAGGAAGAGCTGGCAGAGTATCTGGAAAAAGAGGGATACCGTGTCACGCAGGCAACAATTTCCCGCGATATCCGTGAAATGAAACTGACAAAAATAGCCACAAATGACGGAAAACAGAAGTATGCTCTGATGCATTCCCAGGGCACGGGGATGAATGAAAAGTATCTCCGCGTCCTGAAGGACGGTTTTGTGTCCATGGATATGGCACAGAATATTCTGGTGGTCAAAACAGTCTCCGGAATGGCGATGGCAGTGGCAGCGGCCATTGATGCAATGCACTGGTCGGAGGTGGCCGGATGCATCGCAGGTGATGATACGATCATGTGTGCCATACGGAGTGCGGATGATACAGTCCGTGTGATGGATATGATTCATCGGATTGTCGGTAAATAAAGAGAAAAACTCATCGGGAGAGAGTACGGAAAAGAAATGTTAGTAAGCTTGCATGTAAAAAATATGGCGCTGATAAAAGAAGCGGAGGTAGAATTCGGACCCGGTCTGAACATTATGACGGGAGAGACAGGTGCCGGAAAATCTATCGTTATCGGTTCTGTTAATATTGCCCTTGGTACGGGAAATTTTCGGGACTACGTGCCGGAGGATGCAGATTACGCTCTGGTGGAGCTGGTTTTCTCTTCAGAAAATCAGAGTGTGCGGCAGATGATGGAAGAACAGGATCTTCCGTTTGATGATAATGAAATTATTATTACCAGAAAGTATAAGGGCGGGCGCAGTATCAGTAAAGTGAATGGAGAGACCGTTCCCGTTTCTTTTGTGCGTCGGCTGGCGGAAGAACTGATCGATATTCACGGTCAGCACGAACATCAGTCATTGCTGTATACAAAAAATCATCTGGCCATACTGGACGAGTTTGCCGGGCGGGAGCTTTCCGGTCTTCTGGAAACGTGTCGGGAGCAGTACAGGAATTATCAAAAAGCAAAGAAAGAGTGGATGGAAGCCGGTAAAAAAGAGAGTGAGCGGGCGAAAGAGCTTGACTTTCTTCAGTTTGAGCTGCAGGAGATAGAAGCAGCTGCTCTGCGCCCCGGAGAAGATGAAGAACTGGAAAACAGCTACCGGCTGATGGCAAACGGACAGAAAATCATGGAAGCACTGTCGGAGACCGGTAATCTGACCGGAGCCTGTGGATTTTCCGGCGCCGGTGATGAGATCGGAAGGGCTGTAAAATCACTGCACAGTGTCCGGTCTTACGATGATTCACTGGAAGAGCTTGGCAGTACGCTGGATGATATTGAAGCGCTGATGAGTGATTTTAACCGGAGTCTGTCAGAATATATGGATCAGTTTTCCTTCGACGAACAGGAACTGCGAAGGACAGAAGAGAGACTGGATCTGATCAACCGGTTAAAAACAAAATATGGAAATTCCATTGAAAAAATACTGAATGCGGCCCGAGAAAAAGAAGAACGGATTGAAATTCTGCTCCATTATGAAGAATATCTGAACCACCTTCGGTCAGACTTTGAAAAGTGGAAAAAAATGCTCTGGAATACAGCGGATAGAATTTCATCCATCCGGAAAACGTATGCGAAACAGCTTTCCGGGAATATTCGTAATGCACTTGTGGATCTGAATTTTCTTGATGTACGTTTTGAGATTGACTTTAAGGAGCTGGATGAGCCGGGGGAAAACGGAAAGGATGAAATCGGATTTCTCATTTCCACCAATCCGGGCCTGCCGCTGCGTCCCCTTGGAAGTGTTGCGTCCGGCGGTGAACTGTCCAGAATTATGCTGGCGATAAAAGCCGTTATGGCGGACAAAGATGCGGTGGAAACTCTGATATTTGATGAGATCGATACGGGAATCAGCGGACGGACGGCACAGAAGGTTTCGGAAAAAATGGCATTAATCGCCAGAAATCATCAGATCCTTTGTATTACGCACCTTGCGCAGATCGCTTCCATGGCCGACCGCCATTATATCATTGAGAAAAAACCGGCCAACAGCAAGACAGTCACGAATATCGGACTGCTTTCGGAGGAAGAGAGTGTTGCGGAACTGGCACGGATCCTTGGCGGTGCAAAAATAACGGACACTGTTCTGGAAAGTGCCCGTGAAATGAAAGAACTGGCAAAAAACACAAAAAAATACTAGTGTGGAACGTCAATTATTCCACATACTGAATGCAGAGACAGTTACCGTGACTCTGCATTTTTTTCTGTTTTTTCGTATCGATGCAGCGTTCCGGATGATCAACAATATTTCAGAAGACAGTGAGGTGCGAAAGATGAAGGCCAGACAGAGATACAGGAGATTTGTACTTGGATTATTATTCTTGAGCGCTGCAGGACTGGGATACTGCAGTTATTATCTGCTTTGCAGCCAGATCCCCGACCGGATGCAGGTGTCAGAGGAAGGCGAACTGCCGGTACTGTTTCACAATGGGTTTGATACATTGATATCGGCCGATTTCGACAGTCTGGAAGCGGCCCGTGAAACTACACTTCTTGACACTTCCGGAAGTATCGGAGCAGAGGCGGCAGAAGTATCACAGAGCTATGAAGTGTCCTACAGCCTTTTTGGAAAAATTCCCCTGAAAACGGTTCAGGTGGATGTAGTTCCGAGAAAAGAAGTATACGCAGGCGGGAAACCGATCGGTATTTACCTGCAGACGGACGGTGTTCTGGTAGTGGAGACGGGAAAGGTCACAGCAGAAGACGGAAATGAATGCTGTCCGTCCGAACATATTATAAAATCAGGTGATTATATACAGGCTGTAAATGGCCATACAGTATCCACAAAGGAAGAGCTGATCAGTTGTATCAGCCAATGCAGCGGAAATGACATTATATTTGATGTTGACCGTGACGGGGAGTCGGTCAGCCTGAAAATCCATCCTGTTCTCGACAAAGACGGCGAATATAAAGCCGGAATCTGGGTGCGCAATGATACACAGGGAATCGGTACACTGACTTATGTGGATGAAAACGGCAGTTTCGGGGCACTGGGCCATGGAATCAGTGATATCGATACGGGAAAGCTGCTGGATATCAGAGGCGGTGATCTCTACAATGCAGATGTGGTTTCAGTCGTAAAAGGCAGACAGGGAACGCCGGGTGAAATTTCCGGAATCATTCATTACAGTGAAGGATACAAAATCGGTGAAATCAGAGAGAACAGAAAAAACGGAATTTATGGAACTGTGGTTGGATTTCCGCAAATGGCTGAAAATATGACTCTGTATGAAACAGCGTACAAACAGGAGGTTACTCCGGGAGAAGCTTCCATCCTCTGCTCGGCAGACGGCACCTGCAGGGAATACACAGTTGAGATCTGTGAAATCCGTCTGAACGGCAATGATGTCAATAAGGGGATGATTCTGAAAGTGACAGACCCCGACCTGCTTTCGCTTACCGGCGGAATTGTACAGGGGATGAGCGGCAGCCCGATCATTCAGGATGGGAAGCTGGTCGGCGCGGTGACGCACGTTCTGGTCAATGACCCGACGAGAGGGTACGGGATATTTATAGAAAATATGCTGGATGCGGTGGGATAAAACAGTGCCGGAGGCAGTTTGCCTCTGGCATTTTTATTTGCTGTATGCTATCATGAATTCAACAAGAATTTGCATCCTGGAGTTTTAAAATATGAGAGTGGGGATCTTACTTGAATTCGTTATTGCATAGTAAGAGGTGTACATATGTCAAAGAAATATAATAAAAAACAATCGAGGATTGAAACTCAACAGGTTAAAAACTGGGTAAACATTTTAGGCAAACCTGGCGATCATGGTGACGTGGTTCGTATCGGATTCGGTGATGGAAAGTGCTATCTGGAAATTACAAATGATGGATTTCCTTCCGGTAATGCAGGTGGTTTTGTCCGCACAATTCCCGGCGATGTGGTCCGTGGTAAACGGCTGGACGCCCGGAAATTCGAACAATTTTACCGTTCTGTTTACCCCGGTGGTGAAGTGATTGATGATTATTCCAATCCGATTTGGATTTACGAACCTACACCCGGTCGTCCAGATGGAAATATAGAAGTACTCAAGCATCTGAGTACAACAGAAAACAGAGAAGATGTTGCTTTCGATTTTGAAAAGACGCTTGCAAAGAGAGATGTGGTAAAAGGCGGGAATCAGATTTATCTTCGTGTGACGAATTATCAATGTTACGCAGAAGCCAACGGCCGTCCGGTTTATACTTTGACTGAGGATTACCATCTTACAGATGCTTCTATGATTTCTTTGCTGACTGCAGAAAGTGGTCTTAAATTTGCGATAAAATCAGCCGCCTATCGTTATGAAGAAAGAGGAACCGGTGTGCTTTTTTGAGAGTTAAGCACATGGCTGTTTTGTACCCAAAAAAGGTTGTCCCTAATGACAATCACTCGTGAGCGGCAGTCCCATCATTCAGGATGGCAAGCTGGCGGGAGCTGTAACCCATGTGCTGGTGAATGACCCGACCAGAGGGTATGGGATTTTCATCGAAAACATGCTGGCCGCGGCGGGGTGAATTTTTGACAGGGGCAGATTTTGCCCCGGTCTTTTTCCTGCGTCGTATGTTATGATAAAATTGTAAGGAGGAAAGCTTATGGATAATACAGTAAATGCTTCGGATTTTGAGAGAATCTATGAGACAAAGCAGTTCTGGATTGGAAGAATAGGCGGGGTAGAATTTGAATCATTTTACCTTGTTATTTCGGATCAGAGAGCTGGCTCCAGTCAAATTGCTGTCGAAATAACGCGGGACGATGTGAAAAGAATCATAGATTCCCATGGAGATCTGAAAATTGTGGATTCTCTCGCAAGAAATTTGAGTAATGGGTATCTCTATGTTAAATAGCAATTTATTGATTGGAATTTCTGGAATGTCGCATCGTGGCGGGCCTATTTTGGTTGGTGGAAATTATAAAGTTTATCGCCTGGATAAAGAACAGAATAATACTATTGATATAGACGAAATTGCTCCTGCCTTATTTGGTTACTAAATTCCAGTTTATTAAGATGAAAATAGAATATGAGTACAGGCTACCAATAGCTTAGTAATTACATGCAGTGTCAGAGATGGTGCTGCTTTTTTTATTACTGCGA
>JAXEBU010000079.1:0-3027 GCA_034093895.1 Candidatus Choladocola sp.
TATTCCTTTTGAAACCTTCCTTGGATTTAAGGGAAATAAAGAGCCGGATATCGATCTGAATTTCTCAGGTGAGTATCAGAGTAAGGCCCACAAATATACGGAGGTTATTTTTGGAGCCGGACAGACCTTCCGTGCAGGAACCATCGGTACGCTGGCAGATAAAACAGCCTTCGGTTATGTGAAAAAATATTATGAAGAAAGGGAGCAGCGAAAGCGCAACTGTGAGATTGACAGGATCGTACAGGGCTGTGTCGGCGTACGCCGAACGACGGGACAGCATCCTGGCGGTATTATCGTGCTTCCGATCGGGGAGGAAATCTATTCCTTTACACCGGTGCAGCATCCCGCCAACGATATGACAACGGATATAATTACAACGCATTTTGACTACCATTCCATCGACCACAACCTGTTGAAGCTGGACATACTGGGACACGATGATCCGACCATGATCCGAATGCTGGAGGATCTGACAGGCATTGATGCAAAGAAAATTCCGCTGGATGATCCCGGGGTCATGTCACTGTTTTCCAGTACAGAGGCTCTTGGAATCACGCCGGAGGATATGGGCGGAATTCCGCTGGGTTCTCTCGGTATTCCGGAGTTCGGTACAGAATTTGCCATGCAGATGCTGATTGATACGAAGCCGAAGCACTTTTCAGACCTCGTGCGGATTGCCGGTCTGGCACACGGTACAGATGTATGGCTTGGCAACGCGCAGACACTGATTCAGGAAGGAAAGGCAACCATTTCCACGGCAATCTGTACCCGTGATGATATTATGATCTATCTGATCGGAAAAGGAATGGACAGTGAGCTTTCTTTTACTATCATGGAAAGTGTGCGAAAAGGAAAAGGGCTGAAACCGGAATGGGAAAAAGAAATGACAGAGCATGATGTTCCCGACTGGTATATCTGGTCCTGCAAAAAAATCAAATACATGTTCCCGAAGGCGCATGCGGCAGCCTACGTTATGATGGCCTGGAGAATCGCCTACTGTAAAATCAACTATCCACTGGCATACTATGCGGCGTACTTCAGTATCCGGGCATCCGGATTTGATTATGAGCTGATGTGTCTCGGAAAAGAAAAGCTGCTCTACCATATGCATGATTATGAAAAACGGATGGATACACTGAGCAAAAAAGAACAGGATACGTATAAAGACATGAAGAGCGTTCTGGAAATGTATGCCCGTGGCTTCGAATTCATGCCCATCGATATCTATAAGGCCCAGGCAAACCGTTTTCAGATCATCGACGGTAAACTGATGCCTTCCCTCAGCTCCATTTCAGGCCTGGGTGACAAGGCGGCCGATGCAGTGGTAGATGCCGTGAAAGACGGACCATTCCTCTCCAAAGACGATTTCCGCACAAGAACGAAAGTCAGCAAAACAGTCACCGACCTGCTGACCGACCTGAAAATCCTGGACGACCTCCCGGAAACCAACCAGCTCTCAATCTTCGATTATGCGGTATAGGCACGAGCCATGCCATCACACCGCATGACGGTGTGCGGGTTTACCCGCTAAAACCGGCTGTGCGGTGTGATGATAGGGCGACGCCCGGCGACCGAGCCGGAGCGAAGGCGGAGGGGAGGTGCGGGGCTCGTGCCGGAGTACCGGAGAAAGAAGGCGACGCCCGGCGACCGAGCCGAAGCGA
Organism: Candidatus Choladocola sp.; assembly: GCA_034093895.1. GTDB lineage: Bacteria > Bacillota > Clostridia > Lachnospirales > Lachnospiraceae > Choladousia. Next base: position 1,662 of record JAXEBU010000079.1, read on the forward strand.
AAGCGGAGGCGAGGTGCGGGGCTCGTGCCGTTTGTGCGGCACGGGGCTCGTGTCGAAATTACATATAACTGCTCAGGAAGGATTTTATTATGGGATTACTGCAGAGATTTTATCCGGACGAATATCTGGATTCGACGTATGTCATCAATTTTGAAGACTTATATCAGAAAGGCTATCGCGGAGTAATTTTTGATATTGACAATACACTGGTTCCGCACGGAGCTCCGGCAGACGAACGGGCAAAAGCCCTGTTCGCCCGTTTGAAATCCACAGGATTTCAATGCTGTCTGCTTTCCAACAATCAGCTGCCCCGGGTGGAAATGTTCAACGAGGAAATCCGGGTTGATTTTATAGAAAATGCTCATAAGCCTTCGGTAAAAAGCTATCGGAAAGCGATGAAGCTGATGGGAACGGATCTTTCCAATACTCTGTTTGTGGGCGATCAGCTGTTTACAGATGTTTACGGAGCAAAGAGAACGGGAATTCATTCCATACTCGTCAAACCGATTCACCCGAAAGAAGAAATTCAGATTGTCCTGAAACGGTATCTGGAAAAAATCGTTCTGTACTTTTACAGAAGACAGCAGAACAGAAATCTGCATTAGGTTGCATGCAAGTCAAACGCACGTGAGACTTGCATGCAATCTTATGAAATTATTCTTCAGATTTCCAGACGATGGTACCGCGGCAGATGGTATATTTTATTTTTCCGTAAAGTTCCATGCCGGTAAACGGCGTATTTTCGGATTTGGACTGATAATTTCCGGCAATGAAGGTTTCTTCCGGATTAAAAATGACCAGATCCGCAGCACACCCCGGGGCAATGGTGCCGTACGGAACGAAACCGTAATCTGTCAGTGAATCATCCGAAGCAGGAACCGGACGTTTGCTGTTCACAGAATCAACGCTCAGATTCTGATTGGCCAGGTGATCAAAATGATACAGTTTAGCCGGATTGACAGTCATCTTTTCCAGAAGCTGCATCATTGTCAGATGGCCGGGACGTACCAGATTTGTGATTCCGAGTGCAAGTGCAGTTTCCAGACCGATGATTCCGCTGGGAGCAGAGAAGAAATCCTCTCTGTGCTTTTCTTCTGTACTGTGTGGGGCATGATCCGTGGCAATCAGATCAATGGTGCCGTCTTTCAGACCTTCAATGATTGATTGACGGTCTTTTTCTGTTCGCAGAGGAGGATTCATTTTTGCATAAGTACCATAGCTTTTAACTGCATCCTCCGTCAGAGAAAAATGATGTGGTGTTGCTTCTGCAAATATATGAGCGCCGAGGGATTTGGCAGTCCGGACGAGTGCTACAGAATTTGCTGAACTGATGTGCTGGATATTAATGGTAGCCCCCGTATGAAGT
>JAXEBU010000080.1:0-5158 GCA_034093895.1 Candidatus Choladocola sp.
AGATAATGTCGATACACTGATTGTCATTCCGAATGACAAGCTTCTGGAGATCGTGGACAGACGTACGACTATGCCGGAAGCCCTGAAGAAGGCAGATGAAGTGCTTCAGCAGGCAGTACAGGGCATCACAGATCTGATCAATCTGCCGGCACTGATCAATCTGGATTTCGCAGATGTACAGACAGTTATGACGGATAAAGGAATTGCCCATATCGGTATCGGACAGGCCAAGGGTGATGACAAGGCTCTTGAGGCTGTAAAGCAGGCTGTATCCAGCCCGCTGCTCGAGACGACGATTGCAGGTGCTTCCCATGTTATTATCAACATTTCCGGAGATATCTCCCTTATGGATGCCAGCGATGCGGCAAGCTACGTTCAGGAGATGGCAGGCGATGAGGCGAACATCATCTTTGGTGCTATGTATGATGATACATACGCAGATGAGGCAAGCATTACAGTCATTGCAACAGGACTTGAGGATGTGAACAACACTCCGGAGAAGCAGCAGCCAAAGAAGAGAAATACATCTCAGGATTTCAACTTTATGAGAAAGGAAAAGCCGGCACAGAGTTCATCTTATCAGAAAGCTCCGACACCTGCTCCGGTTCGTCCGTCCTCTTCTCAGCTCGGCTCCATGCGTATGCCGGAGAGCAAGGTACCGGAGAGAGACATTCAGATTCCGGATTTCCTGAGGAGAAACTGATGCTTTTGTGACCAGATAAATGAAAACAACAGGGCTGTCAGAGAATACGTGGGAGGAGATTTCCGGTATGCGGGAGTATACCCGATACAGAAATTCTTCGTAAGTATTCTCCGGCAGCCCTGTTTTTACCATATGGGAAGCGAAATTTCTCATACGATAAAATGCTCCGTTGGGATGCACATTTCCGTACGGTCTTTTTAAAGATCAGGAAGAGAATCGATCATTTTTTCAATTACTTCTTTTTTGATGTAAATATCAAAGCTCAGCATGCAGATAAAACTGAACAGCTGGAGAAATTCCTGATCTTCTTCGGGACAGGTGGGCTGTGAGTTTGCTGCAGCATGGTAGCTCTCCATAATATCTCTGCAGATTTTTCCGATCTGCTCTTTTCCAAGCTCATATACTTCCGAGTAAATATCTTCAATCCCGAATTCCTTGTCCGAATTGAAAAAACGTTCATTGATCGGCTTCAGGATGGAACTGATATCATTCAGAGGAAGAAATCCCTTGAAATAGTAGATAAAAATCAGAACCAGCATATGCTCCTTCGAGTATCTTTTTTTGACAGGAGGCGGAAGAAGCTTGTTTTTAGCATAATTATTGATCATGGTCTTTGTGAGGATCTTATCGTCCTCATATCGTTTGGAATTTTTCAAATGCTCATCCATAAACGATGTTACCTGATCCATATACAGATCAATGTTGGGAATATCGCCGGGACGGATGTGATCTGTGGTTCCGATCTGAGAAAGAATATTGCACAGTATTTTTGTATAATCTTTATTCATGAATTCGTCACCTCGAATCGGAAAATCCGGAAATAAGATTTTCCTTTGTTAGCTTTCATTATATAGTCTTTATTACTATATGACAAGTAAGAAATAACCGTATGGCTGTCAGAAAATTGTAAATGACAAAATGAGAAAGCGGCCGTTATCGGATGCGTTTTGCAGAATTAAGGCTTGAAACGATAGAGGGTATCGGGTAGAATAGTATAGCGGAAAAGGCGGGAGGTGTCTTTATGCGCAGAATGGAGTTTAAGATGGAGCGGGAAGGGCTTGTGAAACCGGGAGATAAAATCAGAGTTTCTGAAGGTGTTCTTCCTTCCAGCTGGTATTATACGATAGAACCGGCAGTGGCAATGTCAGCCAACTACAAAAACCGTGAACGGCTGACCGTCAGAGAGGGTACGGTGGCCGAAGTGATTACGGATGAAAGCGGTTATACCGTGATCGCAGAGTTTGATGAATAGACTGTTGCTGCAGGGAATGCAGCATATTAGGAGGAAAAATGAACATTTTTGATTCTTTGAATCCGGAACAGCAGCAGGCAGTGTGCCATTATGAGGGTCCTCTGCTGATTCTGGCAGGAGCGGGATCCGGGAAAACAAGAGTACTGACCCACCGAATTGCGTGGCTGATAGAAGAAAAGGGAGTGAATCCATGGAATATTATGGCCATCACCTTTACGAATAAAGCGGCAGGAGAAATGCGGGACCGTGTGGATAAAATGCTGGATTACGGTGCCGGCAGTGTCTGGGTGGCCACTTTTCACAGTACTTGTGTCAGAATTCTGAGAAGATACATTGACAGAATCGGTTTTGGAACAAATTTTACGATTTATGATGCTGAGGATCAGAAGTCTGTGATAAAAGACATCTGCAAAAGGCTGAAAATAGATACAAAGCTGTACAAAGAGCGATTTTTCATGAGTGCGATTTCGTCGGCAAAGGATGAGCTGATCAGCCCTCAGGAGTACGCTCTGAAGGCGCAGAGTGATTACCGGTCCAAGAAAGTGGCAGAGGTATACAGCGAATACCAGAGACAGCTGCACGACAGCAATGCACTTGACTTTGATGATCTGATCTGTAAGACGGTGGAGCTTTTTCAGAGCTGTCCCGAAGTGCTGGATTACTATCAGGAACGGTTCCGCTTCATCATGGTGGATGAGTATCAGGATACGAATACGGCTCAGTTTAAACTGGTGAGCCTTCTGGCATCCAAATATAAAAATCTCTGTGTCGTAGGTGACGATGACCAGTCAATCTATAAATTCAGAGGCGCAAATATCGGAAATATCCTGAATTTTGAAAAATTCTTCCCGGATACGGAGGTAATCCGTCTGGAGCAGAATTACCGTTCAACGCAGAATATTCTGAGCACGGCGAATGAGGTGATTCGTCATAACCAGGGCAGAAAACGCAAAACGCTCTGGACTGCGAACGGCGACGGAGATAAAGTCAGATTCCGCCAGTTTATGACGGCCTTTGATGAGGCAGAATACATAACGGGAATTATAAACGGAAAAGTGCGGCAGGGTATCTGGAAATACGGAGACTGTGCGATTCTGTATCGAACGAACGCACAGTCACGTATGTTCGAAGAAAAATTCCTGCTGGGAAACGTTCCATATAAAATTGTGGGAGGGATCAACTTCTACGCCAGAAAAGAGATTAAGGATATTCTGGCTTATCTGAAGACGATTGCAAACGCCAGAGATGATCTGGCTGTCCGCAGGATTATCAACGTTCCGAAGCGCGGAATCGGCGTAACCACGATTTCCCGTGTGCAGGAATACGCCATAGAGCATGATGCCGGTTTTTTTGATGCGCTCCGTGTGGCAGAAACCATTCCCGGTGTCGGGAAAAGTGCCGTGAAGCTTCAGAATTTTGTCCGGATGATACAGAATTTCAGAAGCAAAGAAGAGTTCTTTTCCATCAAAGAGCTGATTGAAGATATTCTGGAAGTGACAGGGTATACAAAAGAGCTGATGCTGGAAGGAACAGAGGAAGCCGAAGAGCGGATTGCCAACATCGATGAGCTGATGAGCAAGGCGGCATCGTATTCCGAAAGTCAGGAAAATCCGACGCTGAACGGATTTCTGGAAGAGGTTGCGCTTGTGGCTGATATCGACGATCTGGAGGAAGACCCGGATCATGTGGTAATGATGACGCTGCACAGCGCAAAGGGGCTGGAATTCCCCGTTGTATTCCTGGTGGGAATGGAAGACGGAATGTTCCCCAGCTATATGTGCATTTCATCGGAAGATCCCATGGATCTGGAGGAGGAGCGACGCCTCTGCTACGTGGGAATTACGCGGGCCATGCGGGAACTGTATCTTACATCGGCCCGGCAGCGGATGGTTCGTGGCGAAGTGCATTATAACAAAGTGTCACGGTTCGTGGAAGACATACCCAAAACACTGCTTGCAATGGAAGAAAAACATCCGGAACCTGAGGTGCACAGAACGAAGACGCAGACGCCCTACCGGCAGGCCAGAGAAGCCTTTCGGACGAAGGCTTTCGAACCGCAGCAATTTCAGGTGAAAAAGGCAGAAGGTCTGGATTATACGGTTGGAGATCGTATCCGCCATATCAAATTCGGAGAAGGAACAGTGAAAAACATTGTGGAAGGTGGCCGTGATTATGAAGTAACCGTAGAATTTGACCGTGTCGGTATAAAGAAAATGTTTGCTTCCTTTGCGAAACTTGTAAAAATAGAGTGAACCAAAAAGTTTTTATAGTAAAATCCGTGACGCTGTGATATACTATGAATAAAATAAAGGCAGGCGGGAAGGCTGTCTTGCTGCCGGTATACGGCAACTAAGAAGAAAGGGTGTGTATATCATGAAATTGGAAGAGTTTTTGACAGCATTACAGAAAAAGGAAGACGAAAAACATAAAAATACGGTACTGTGGATTCTGGCAGTGATCGGTGCAGTGACTGCTATCGCAGGGATTGCTTATGCAGTTTATCGTTACCTGACACCTGATTATCTGGAAGATTATGAAGATGACTTCGATGATGATTTCGAAGACTTTTTCGAAGATGATGATTTTCCGGAGATGGATGAGGAAAAGGCAGCAAAGAAAGAGCCGGAAGAAACCGCCGAAGAAGAAAAGGAAGAACCGGAAGCTCCGGCAGAAGATGAAGAATAAAAGAAAGTAAAAACGGGCTGTCGCAGAAATGGAACGAAGGTATTCTGCGGCAGCTTTTTCTTATCGTATCGGAAACTTCGTTTCCGATACGATAAGAACGCTCCGCGATGATGCGCACTCGCATGCAGAGAAAATATCAGCAGAGCTGACCACACCCGGCGCGCAAAAGCACTCAAGTCCATCATGAATGAGGGGATGGGGAAGCTGATGGCAGGCTTGCCTGCTTTTGATCTCATATTTGAACACCCAGGAGGAAGACTGTGAAAAAAGGACAGATTTTAGAAGGAACAATTGAACGTATCGATTTCCCGAACAAGGGAATTGTGAATACGGAAGAAGGTACAGTGACCGTAAAAAACGGGATTCCCGGCCAGAAAATCCGATTTATGATCAACAAGAAAAGGAAAAACAGAGCAGAAGGAAGACTGCTGGAAGTACTGGAAAAATCTCCTCTGGAAAATCGTGAACCGGTCTGCAGTATCTTTCCTGCCTGCGGCGGCTGTATGTATCAGACCATG
>JAXEBU010000081.1:0-10995 GCA_034093895.1 Candidatus Choladocola sp.
GGTGGTACCCTTTATCAAGGTAACCCAGGACCGCGTCGTTCTGGAGATACAGCGCGGCTGTATCCGCGGCTGCCGCTTTTGTCAGGCAGGCATGCTGTACCGCCCCACGAGAGAGCGCAGTCTGGAATGCCTGAAAGAACATGCGTACCGGATGCTGAAAAATACGGGCCACGAAGAGATATCCCTGAGCTCCTTAAGCTCCAGCGATTACTCCGATCTGGCCGGAATCGTCACCTTTCTCATCGACGAATTCCGTGACCAGAATATCAATATCTCCCTGCCTTCCCTGCGCATCGACGCATTTTCCCTCGACGTCATGAGCAAGGTGCAGGATGTGCGCAAGAGCAGCCTGACCTTCGCCCCGGAGGCCGGTTCGCAGAGAATGCGCAACGTGATCAACAAAGGACTGACAGAAGAAGTGATTCTCGACGGTGCCGATCAGGCCTTCCACGGCGGATGGAACAAGGTAAAGCTGTATTTCATGCTGGGACAGCCTCTGGAGGAGGAAGAAGACAGAAAGGCGATTGCCCACCTGGCGGAAAAGATCGCCGAGACGTACTATGAGATCCCGAAGGATCAGCGAAACGGAAAGTGCCAGATCACAGTCAGCACATCCTTCTTCGTTCCGAAGCCCTTCACTCCGTTCCAGTGGGCCAGAATGTACACACCGGGCGATTACCTGGGCTTCGCAAAAACCGTCAACCATGAGATCAAGGAAATGAAAAATCAGAAGAGTATCCGGTACAACTGGCATCAGGCAGACGTGACGCTGCTGGAAGGTGTGTTCGCCAGAGGAGACCGCCGGGTGGCAAAGGTAATCCGGGAAGCTTACCGTCAGGGTGCACTGTACGATGCATGGACAGAGTACTGGAATTACGACCGCTGGCTGAAAGCGTTTGCGGATACCGGCGTCGACATGGACTTTTACACACTGCGGGAGCGCGGAGAAGACGAGCTGTTTCCCTGGGATTTCATTCACATCGGAGTGACGAAAGAATTCCTGAAAAAAGAATGGCATCGTGCCCATGATGCAGCAGTGACACCGAACTGCCGGATGCAGTGTTCCGGCTGCGGCGCCGCAGCGTACAAAGGGGGTGTCTGCATTGAGAAGAGAGGTTAAAACGCAGTATTACAGAAAAGACAGGATGCAGACAGAGCGGAGGTATCAGCCTTGAAAGTAAGAGTAAAATTTTCCAAACAGGGAGTTATGAAATTTATCGGTCATCTCGACGTGATGCGCTATTTCCAGAAAGCCATCCGCAGAGCCGGCATTGATATCGCATATTCGGAAGGCATGAGTCCTCACATGATCATGTCCTTCGCATCGCCGCTGGGCGTTGGTCTGACCAGCGATGCAGAGTATATGGATCTGGAGCTGCGCACACCGATTACCAGTCAGGAAGCCATTGATGCACTGAACCGGGTGAACGTGGAGGGAATTACGGTTACCGGCTTCTGGCAGATTCCGGAGGACAAAGGCTCCAAGGCCATGACACTGGTAACCGCAGCAGATTACACACTGCGGTTTCGGAAAGGCCATGAGCCGAAGACGGACTGGCAGTCGGGAATCTCCCATTTCTTTGCCCGGAAGACCATTCCGGTGATCAAGAAGACGAAAAAATCCGAGAAGGAAGTGGATATCCGCCCGATGATTCAGAAGATGTCGGTGAATGGCGGTACCGTATTTATGAGACTTTCAGCCGGCAGTGTGGCCAACCTGAAGCCGGAGCTGGTGATGGATACGTATCTGCAGACGCTGGGGATGGAAGCAGATCCCGCAGCCTACGAGATCAACCGGTGCGAGGTGTACGCCAATATTGGCAGTGAAGCGCGCCCGAAGCTGGTGACACTGGGAGATCTGGGAGAGGTGATCGCATAGCATGAACCGCGCATCAAACGTATACGTAATCACAGAGAGAGAAGACAGAGTGCTGTCCTTTCTTCTGAACAATCAGAAAGCCATCGAGATCCACTGTGATGCCAGGCAGGAAAAAAACCTGCTTGGCAGCATTTATGTGGGGAAGGTAAAAAATATTGCAAAAAACATAGGTGCAGCCTTTGTTGACCTGGAGCCGGGGCTGTCCTGCTACCTCCCACTGAAAGATGCAGCTCATGCCATCTATACAAAGAAAGGCAGCTCCCCCGGGATGCAGGCCGGAGATGAGCTGCTGGTTCAGGTATCACGGGAAAACATCAAGACGAAGCTGCCTGCAGTAACCACCAACGTGACACTGCACGGCAAATACCTTCTGCTGACGGCAGGAAACCATCAGATTTCTGTTTCTAGCAAAGTGTCCGCATCAGAGCGGGAGCGTCTGCTTACCTTCTGGAAGCAGTACCGGGAAAAGCATCCCGAATGTCCCTGTGAAGAACCGGACGAAGAAGGCTGCTCCTGCGGCTGGCTCTTTCGCACCAACGCAGCCGCGGCAACGGACGAACAGCTGGAAAAAGAAATCGGGAATCTTTCTGCCCGGTACAGGACACTGATCCGCCAGGCCCGGTACAGGACGTGCTACAGTTGTCTGATGTCACCGCCGCCTGCCTGGCAGAAAAGGCTGTCCGATCTGTACGAGTGCGAAGCAGACCGTATCATCACAGACAGCGAAGAGTTGTACGGAGAACTGCAGGCGTACCTGACTCAGTATCAGCCGGAGGATCTTCCGAAATTATCGCTGTATCACGACGAGCTGCTGGCACTTGACAAGCTGTATTCCCTGGAAACCCAGCTTTCCCGCGCACTGGGGGAGCGCGTCTGGCTGAATTCCGGCGGCTATCTGGTGATCCAGCCCATGGAAGCACTGACCGTCATCGATGTCAATACAGGAAAATACGAGGGCGGGAAAAAGAAAGAAGAGACATTTCTGAAAATCAATCTGGAGGCAGCCTCCGAAATCGCCAGACAGATCCGGCTGCGGAACCTGAGCGGTATCATCATCGTGGATTTTATCAATATGGAGTCCGAAGAAGCGCGGAAACGGCTGATGGTATCACTTGACAGAGAACTGAAGAAAGATCCCGTCCGCACGACACTGGTAGATATGACGAAGCTGAATCTGGTGGAAATTACGAGAATGAAAAAAGAGAAGCCTCTGGTGGAGAGCTTTTGGAGCGACAGAAAAAGAACCGATTAATCTGTTGCAGTTGGCTCGTTTGCAGGGTGACTCATAGAATAAAATGATATATAAACAAAAAAGGGAGCCCTCCGCTCCCTTTATCGTTCCGGTTCAGTTTTAAAATATCACGAGATCTTGCTGTTCAGGTCATACTTATACGTTCTGATATCATTTACGACCTGCTGAATATGGGAAACCTCATCCAGCGACAGGCCATCCACATCTATGTACTGTTTATGATCCAGCTCCAGAATATAATTCTGAGTGTCTGCAATCTGTCCCCGAACATGGAAACCTTCCTTTCTTTCACTTTAAAGATCATAAGCGATAAAAATTATGTTTACAAAATACTAAAGTAAATATATAAATGAATTGAGTGAAATTAGAGTGTATACTGTTACATGCATTACAGCAGGATTTGAATATTTATTAATTTTACATCAGGGAAGCAGACACAATGACAGAACTTTACGATATGCACTGCCACATTCTTCCGGGCATCGATGACGGAGCCGCAACAATGGAAGAGACCATGCAGACACTGCATGAGATGTACAGGCAGGGAATACGCGGTGTGATCGTGACCCCGCACTACTATCCGGAACGGTACACACCGTCAGCCCGGGATGTTCTGGAGATACTGGAACAGGTCAGGCGTCAGTGTGAGCGGGAACAGCTGGATATGACACTGCTGCCGGGCCAGGAATGCTTTTATCACACCGGGCTTACGGAGCAGCTGAACAGAAAAGAGGTACTTACATTGGCGGACAGCAGATACGTATTGGTCGAATATGACACTGACTGTCCTTTTTTTTATATCATGACAGGGATCCGACAGCTGCAGCAGAACGGATATATTCCCATTCTGGCCCATTTTGAGCGGTACGAATGTCTGAGAAATGAGAAGCACCTGATGGAAGTCAGACAGCAGGGCTGTTTCCTGCAGATGAATTTTGATACACTGCTGCAGAAGAATCCGTTCTTGCTGCCCAACAGGTTCCGGAAGCTGCTCAGGGACGGTCTGGTGGATTTTCTGGGAAGTGACTGCCACGGGCTGCATTTCCGGCCGCCGCGCATCGACAGGGCGTATCAGTGGATTGCGGATCATACCGATGAGACTGTCTGCCGACAGATGCTGCAGACGAACGTACAGAACATATTATTTAACAGAAGATAGGGGTTAACCATGGAAGAAATAACGAAGGAAAACAGAATGATAAACAGGATACAGCCGGAGGATGATGTAATCGATCTGAAAGAAGTCTTTTTCGTTCTGCTGAACGGCTGGAAGGTGATTCTTCTGGCGCTGCTGCTTGGTGCGGCTACATTCGGAGCGTATCATACTTTTCTCATTAAACCATCCTACCAGGCGGATGCCACCATGTACATCACCAACACCGATTCGGTGATCAGCTTTTCCGATCTGCAGCTGAGCTCGGCGCTGACAGATGACTATGCGAAGATCTTAAAGAGCCGTACCGTGCTGAACCGTGTGATCGATGAACTGCAGCTTGAGATGAATTACAAGCAGCTGGCCAGTCTGATCCGGGTGGAAAATCCGGACTCTACCCATATCCTGAGCCTGTATGTGACCTGCGGCGATCTGGAGCTGAGCCGAAATATCGTCAACGCACTGCTGAACATCGGTATCGATCAGATCTATCAGATCGTGGGCACCAATCAGCCCACTGTCATCGATTATTCCGTGGCGGAAGCGGTGCAGGATGTGACACCCGGCATAAAGAAATATATTCTGATGGGCGGTATGCTGGGAGCAGTTCTGGCGTGTGCCGTGCTGGTGGTGCGTATGCTGATGAACACGACGATCCGGACGGAAGGGGATGTGGAGAAGTATCTGCAGCTTCCGATTCTGGCAGCTGTACCGTACTATACAGAAAAACACGAACAGAGATAAAGACATTTATCGGAATGAATTCATATACAATCAATGGAAAGGACATCAGAAGTATGGAACAACAGAAGTGGCAGGCAGGGCTGCCGAACAAGACGGTGATTGTCCCTCAGATCGAACCGCTTCCTTTTCAGGTAAGAGAAGCTGTCAATATCCTCCGCGGTAATATCCAGCTGAGCGGCTACGATGTGAAGACCATCGCGGTCACCAGCGCACTGGCCAACGAAGGAAAATCATCCCTGGCCTTCCGCCTGGCAAAGAGCATGGCGGGACTGAACAAGCGGACACTGTTTCTGGACTGTGATATTCGGAATTCCAAAGTCATGAGCCGTTACGATATTCAGGAGCAGACCACAGGACTGACAGAATACCTCTGCGGCAGAGCTGCACTGTACGATATCATATACAGGACAGATGACAAATGGCTGGACATGATTTTTACCGGCGCAGTGGCGCCGAATCCCAGTGAACTGATTTCCGGCCATCTGTTTAATCGTATGATGGGATGGCTGCGAGAGCATTACGATTACGTCATCGTGGATACACCGCCGGTCAATGTGGTCATTGACAGTGTTCTTATCTCAAAGCAGTGTGACGGAACGGTTCTGGTGCTGGAGAGTGGCAGGACGGAGCGTGCTCAGGCAGTCCGTGCCAGAGAGCAGCAGGAATTTGGTGGCATCCGGATTCTCGGTGCGGTACTGAACAAGATGGAAACCGGACAGGGAAGGTACGGATACGGACGAAAATACGGATACGGTTACGGGTATGGATACGGATACGGTGAGAGTTCTTCTTCCGTATCGCGAAAATCCCGCAAAGTAAAAGAAAAAGAACAGCCGGAAGCGCATTGATATGGAACATCAGGAAGAGCACAACAGACAACAGCACAGTCATCATCACAGAAAACATCACCACAGCAGGCATCATCGTCTGAAGCATGCGATTCGCCGCAACCGGAAATTTGCCCTGTTCCTTGCAGTCTTTCTTCCGGTGACAGCCGCAGTGCTTATCCTATCCGGGTATTACGTATACCGGGAACAGGAGAAATATCAGGTAAGTGCAGGCCGTCCGGTCGATATGGGAAGCGGCTACCGCAACATTACATACAGGGGAAAAGAATACCGGTACAATGAACTGATCACCACCGTGCTGTATGCCGGTATCGATTCTACCGGCCCCATGGAAGTCAATGCAGGGTATGCATCTGCCAACCGTGCCGACAGTATCGCAGTGGTGGTGCTGGATAAAAAAAACAAAAAGATGACAGTCATTCCTCTGAGTCGTGACACCATGACCCAGGTGAGGCGCTATTCCATGAACGGCCGTGACCGTGGCCTTTACACAACGCATCTTGGTTTTGCCTACTCCTACGGGGACGGCGGCGAAGTAAGCTGTGAGAACCTGAGAGAGGCAGTCTCCCTGCTTCTGGGGGATATCCCCATCGACGAATACGCTGTGACGAATCAGGATTCCATGACGTATCTGAATCATCTGGTGGGCGGAGTCACAGTGGAGGTGCCAAATGAAGATCTTGCAGAAGTGGATCCCGATTTTGTGAAAGGAAATCTGGTGACACTGGATGATTCCAACGTGGGCACTTTCCTGCAGTACCGTGATACAGCAAAGGATCTGAGCAATGAAGGCCGAATGGAACGTCAGCAGACGTACGTGACCGCCTATGTGGAGAAGCTGAAAGTACAGCTGGAATCGGATCTGGACGGTACGTGGGAAGAGATGGAAAAAATGGAGGATTATCTCCAGACCAGCATCACGAGAAACAAGTATATCGGTCTTGCCAATCTGCTGAATGCAGTGGAATTTACGTACGAAGACTTTTACCGTCCCGCGGGAGAAAACGTGGTGGGAGAAGAACACGACGAGTTTTATGTGGACAGTGAAGCGCTCCGTGAAAAGGTGATTGAGATCTTTTACGAAGAGATCTGAATGATAAATGCGGTTTAAACTTCAGTATGAGTTTAAACATAAATGAAGCCAAGCTTCAAAGAAGCAGAGAAAGGAGGAGAAACATGAACATGAAAAGATTTACAGCAATTCTCTGTGCAGCAGTCCTGTCACTGGGAACGGCCAACACGGTTTTTGCAAATCCGAGTATCAGAGACCTGACCATAGAGGAACAGAAGCCGGAGGTGTCAGCGGAAACCCGGGAGATCCTTCCGGAAGGAAAAGAAATCGTGGTCAAAGAAGTGGAGCCGGAGCTGTACGAGAAGGAAGAAGTAAAGGAAGTCGTTACGAAGCTGAATGACGAGAAGCAGGTCATCACAGTGGAAGAGCTGCTGACAACGCTGGAAGTTGATCTGGAAGAAGAAATCAGGACAGAGAGCGGAAATCCCATCGATCCGCTGGAGTACGATTTTATCACAAAGTTCGCAGACCTGGTTCTGACGGACGGTACTACCGTAGAGTATGACTTTAACGGAGAAGTCAAGGCCGTAACAACAACAGTCAGGATCGAGGCACTGAAGGAAGTAGAAGATATCAGAAACATCGTCCTGATGCAGATCGATCCGAAGACCGGTGAAGTATACTTCATCGAGATCAGGGAAGAAGATTTCGATCCGGAGACGGGTGAGATCACCGTTACCTTCCCGTGCCTGGGACCGTTCACCGTACTGGAGAAGTTCCCAACGGAAGGAGAGACAGAGGTTCAGACAGAAGCTCAGTAACAAAGTGTGCTGCAGGAAAGGCTGTGAGGACGGTCAGAAAGGATCGTGACCGGTCTTTTCCGGCAGCAATGAAAGGTTATGCAAAATGAGAAAAAAACGGAAAAGTGAAAGCAATCCATTCAGAATGGTTCTTTATACAGTGGTGGTTCTGGCGCTGGTATGCTGCATTGGTTTTCAGGTTTATCAGTCACGTCAGAGGCACAGAGCGTATCAGGCGATCGTACAGGAGGCTGCCGCGACGGACGGCCAGTATGAAATCAGAAAACGCGTCCCGCAGACGGAAACAGAGACCGATACGGAAGAAACGGAAAAGACAGAGACAGAAAAGAAAAAGACAGCAGAAAATACGTCGGAACGCATCTCAGAGACATCTGCAGAGGACGCGACGGAAACGGAATCAGAAACGGAAACGGAATAAGAAAGTAATACCTGCCAGCTATACGGGCACCATAGACAGAAGAATACATACAGGTATGTATTTTTCTGTCCATTTATCCCTTGTCTCATCATAATTTCCGGATGGCATTTCCCGCACCGGTATTATGAGAGAGGGCATAGAGAAAGCGGGAAATAAATCGCTGCCGGAGCAGGCAGATGTATATATCATCATCGGACGAAACGACGCGAAGAGTCAGTTAAGAAACAGGAGAAAGTTTGGGAGTCACCGCTTATGAAAAGTAATACGAAGGAAAATGTACATGAACACGTAACTATCAACCGTGACCAACAGCTCCACAGCAAACGGCGGTTCTGGCAGGTCAAAAGGACGCAGGATGTTATTCTGTCTTCTCTTGCGCTGATCGTACTGTCACCGCTGATGCTGCTTACAGCCGTCGCCATTGTGATTGACGATCCGAAGGGAGGCCCGATTTTTCATCAGATCCGCTGCGGACGTGATGGGAAGCAGTTCCGGATGTATAAGTTCCGGATCATGTGTATGGATGCAGAGGAGCAGCTGGAAGCGCTTCTGCAGAAAAATGAGATGGACGGCCCTGCCTTTAAAATGACAGACGATCCACGTATCACGAGGGTGGGGAAGATCCTTCGCAAAACGAGTATTGACGAACTGCCGCAGCTCTGGAATATTCTGAAGGGCGACATGACCATTGTGGGTCCCCGCCCCTGTCTGCCCCGGGAGATTGCACAGTATGATGATTATCAGAGACAGCGGTTGTATGTGACGCCGGGACTGACCTGCTTCTGGCAGATCCATCCGGACAGAAACAGCGTGTCCTTTGAAGAATGGATGGAGCTGGATATCCGGTATATCCAGGAGCGGTGCTTTCTGCTGGACTGGAAGATTATCTTTCAGACGGTGGGAGTGGTACTGAGCAGGGATGGGAAGTGAGGAAGGGAATTATGGAAAAGAAATGTACAATTGCGGTTGCCGGTACCGGCTATGTGGGCCTTTCTATTGCCACACTGCTGTCACAACACCATAAAGTATACGCTGTGGATATCATCCCGGAAAAAGTGGAACTCATTAACAACCGGAAGTCTCCGATTCAGGATGAGTATATCGAGAAGTATCTGGCTGAAAAGGAGCTGGATCTTACCGCAACGCTGGACGCCAAACTCGCCTACAGCAATGCGGACTTTGTTGTTATTGCGGCTCCCACCAACTACGACAGCCAGAAGAACTTCTTTGACACATCTGCGGTTGAGACTGTGATCAAGCTGGTCATGGAGTTAAATCCGAACGCAATCATGGTCATCAAGTCCACCATTCCGGTCGGCTATACCAAGAGCATCCGGGAAAAGACAGGCAGCAAGAATATCATCTTCAGCCCTGAATTTTTGCGTGAATCTAAGGCATTATACGATAACTTGTATCCCAGCAGAATCATCGTGGGCACTGATATGGAAGATGAGCGGCTGGTAGAGGCGGCTCATGAGTTCGCTACACTTCTTCAGGAAGGCGCAATCAAGGAGAACATCGACACGCTGTTTATGGGCTTCACTGAAGCCGAGGCAGTGAAACTGTTCGCCAATACATATCTGGCGCTTCGCGTATCTTACTTCAACGAACTTGATACTTACGCCGAGATGAAGGGGCTGAATACCAAGCAGATCATAGACGGTGTGTGCCTCGATCCACGTATCGGTACTCACTACAACAATCCGTCTTTCGGCTATGGTGGTTACTGCCTTCCGAAAGATACCAAGCAGCTATTGGCTAATTATGAGGACGTGCCGGAGAACCTGATTGAAGCCATTGTCGAGAGTAACCGTACAAGAAAGGACTTCATCGCCGACCGTGTGCTGAAAATGGCGGGTTATTATGGATACGAGGAAGATAACCAGTACAGCAAGAGCAAAGAGAAGCCTGCCACAGTGGGTGTCTACCGTTTGACCATGAAGAGCAACAGCGATAACTTCCGCCAGAGCAGCATCCAAGGTGTCATGAAGCGGATCAAGGCTAAGGGTGCCACTGTAGTCATCTATGAGCCGACACTGGAAGACGGAAGTACATTCTTTGGTAGCTTGGTGGTTAACGACCTAGAGAAGTTCAAGGCGATGAGTGATGCAATTATCGCTAATAGGTATGACAAGTGCTTGGATGATGTGAAAGAGAAAGTATATACACGCGATATTTTCCAGCGCGACTGAGAAAGCACATATAGGAGGAAGAGGGAATGTACGATTATTTGGTTGTAGGCTCTGGCCTATATGGTGCTGTTTTTGCGCATGAAGCGAAATCCCACGGTAAAACCGTTCTGGTTATCGACAAGCGTCCAAACATCGCTGGCAATATCTATACCGAGAACATTGAGGGCATTAATGTTCACAAGTATGGCGCGCATATTTTCCACACCAATAACAAGAAGGTCTGGAACTACATTACACAGTTTGCGGAGTTTAATCGTTTTACTAACAGCCCAGTGGCCAACTACAAGGGTGAGTTGTACTCGTTGCCTTTTAATATGTACACATTCAATAAGATGTGGGGAGTAGTCACACCTGAAGAAGCTGCGGCTAAGATTGAAGAGCAGAGAAAAGAGATAATAGGGGAACCACGGAACCTGGAAGAACAAGCCATCTCTTTAGTCGGAAGAGACATCTATGAGAAGTTGATCAAGGGCTACACGGAAAAGCAGTGGGGCAGAAGCTGCACGGAACTGCCGGCCTTCATCATCAGGCGTCTGCCCGTGCGCCTTACCTACAACAACAACTATTTCAAAGATCGCTGGCAGGGCATTCCCATGGGCGGCTACACCAAGATGGTGGCCAACATGCTCGAGGGCGTCGAGGTGCGCTGCGGCGTGGAGTACAAGGAGCTGATCGC
>JAXEBU010000082.1:0-7222 GCA_034093895.1 Candidatus Choladocola sp.
AGCATGTGCTTCCCTACTGCAGAGATAACGGAAAACGGTTATTCGCGTATGAATTCAACGGTTACTGGAAGGATGTCGGAACCCTCGGCTCCTACTGGCAGGCAAATATGGAGCTGATTGATATCATTCCGGAATTTAATCTCTACGAGGAGTTCTGGAAAATTTATACGAAGAATGATATTCTGCCGCCTCAGTATATAGCGGATCATTCTGTGATTGAGCGCTGCCTGATCGGAGACGGATCGGAGATTTACGGAGAAGTTTACAATTCAGTCATCGGATGCGGTGTCATCGTGGAAGAAGGCGCCGTGGTGCGGGATTCCATACTTATGCAGAATGCGGTGATCCGTTCCGGCGCCGTGGTGAACAAGGCAATCATTGCGGAGAATGCGGTGATTGGTGCGAAGGCCGAACTGGGAGTCGGAGAAGAGGTGCCGAATAAAGTGAAGCCGGCCGTTTACTCCTTCGGCCTCGCAGTGGTAGGAGAGAATGCGGTGATTCCGCCTGGTGTGAAGATCGGAAAAAATACGGCAGTCACAGGCGTTACACTGCCGGAGGATTATCCGGGCGGTGTGCTCGAAAGCGGAGAGACATTAGATAAGGCAGGTGACGTGCAATGAGAGCAGTAGGTATTATTTTGGCTGGTGGAAACAGCTACAGGATGAAAGAACTGTCAAATAAAAGAGCAATTGCTGCCATGCCCATAGCCGGAAGCTTCCGGAGCATCGATTTTGCTTTGAGCAGCATGTCAAATTCCGGAATTCAGAAGGTGGCAGTGCTGACACAGTACAATTCCAGATCACTGAATCAGCACCTGAGTTCTTCCAAATGGTGGGATTTCGGAAGAAAACAGGGAGGACTTTTCGTATTTCCGCCGATGGTGACTTCAGACAATGATTACTGGTACAGAGGCACGGCTGATGCGATCCATCAGAACCTGGATTTTCTGAAACAGTGCCATGAGCCGTATGTGGTGATTGCATCGGGTGACGGCATCTATAAACTGGATTATGCAAAGGTGCTGGAGTACCATATCGCGAAAAAGGCGGACATTACAGTAGTCTGCAAGGACATGCCTGCCGACGAGGATGTGACCAGATTCGGGATTCTGCAGATGAACGGGGACAACAGAATCACCCAGTTTGATGAAAAGCCGATGGCAGCTTCCTCCCATACCGTATCCTGCGGAATCTATGTGATACGCAGACGCCAACTGATTGAGCTGATTGAGCGTTCCATCGAAGAGGGACGTCATGATTTTGTAAAGGATGTACTGATCCGTTACAAGGATGTGAAACGGATTTACGGATACAGGATGGAAGAATACTGGAGCAATATTGCTTCTGTGGATTCCTACTTCAAGACAAACATGGATTTCCTGAAAAAGGATGTAAGAGATTACTTTTTCCGTGAATATCCCGATGTTCATTCAAAGGTGGATGACAATCCGCCGGCAAAATACAATCCCGGTTCGAAGGTGAAGAACAGCCTGATTGCCAACGGCTCCATTATTAACGGGTATGTGGAAAATTCCGTTATCTTCAAAAAAGTATTTGTCGGAGAGAACTGTGTGATCAAAAATTCCATCGTTCTGAACGATGTTTATCTGGGCGACAATGTTTATCTGGAGAACTGCATTGTTGAGAGCCGTGATACGATTCGGGCCAATTCCCGGTATGTGGGAGAAGGCGAGGTCAGAATTGTGATCGAATCGAATGAACGTTACGTTCTGTAAAACAGATACAGAATGAACGCGTCCCGGGGCACCGCTTCCAGACGGTGACGGGAAAAGAGAAAAAAGGAACTACGGAGGATGCGGGAATGACAATTACCGACGTAAGAGTGAGAAAAGTAGCAAAAGAAGGAAAAATGAAAGCAGTGGTGTCTATCACACTGGATGATGAATTTGTAGTACATGACATAAAAGTGATTGAGGGGGAAAAAGGACTGTTTATTGCGATGCCGAGCCGGAAGGCGGCAGACGGCGAGTACCGTGATATTGCCCACCCGATCAACTCAGAGACGCGAGAGAGAATTCAGAGTATTATTCTGAGTGAATACGAAAAGGCGGCAGCTCTGACGACAGAAGAGGAATAACGGCAGAGCTGACCACATCCGGCGCACAAAATCAGGCAGGCCCGTCATGAGAGACGGCCTGCCTGATTTTTTCCGTTCTTATACAGCAGAAGCGTTGCGCTTCAGCGTTTCCAGAATTGTCTCCTGCACACGCTTTCCGAGGAATTTCTGATCCTCCCGGGACAGCTCCTTCGGATAGATGGGCTTCCCGTACTCGATCACCACATGGGTTGCTTTCACGAAAGGCATATGGTCTTCAAAAATTGCGGAAGAGTGACTGATGCTGACCGGTATGATGGGACAGCCGGTTTTTGTGGCAATTTTGAAGGAGCCTTCATGGAATGGAAGCATATCGAGCTCACTGGCACTCGTACTGCGTGTTCCTTCCGGAAAAATAGCGATGGAGATTCCGCTTTTCACTTTCTCAATGGCTGCCAGAATTGTTTTCAATCCTTCCTTGATATCGGACCGGTCCAGAAACAGGCAGTGAAGAAATTTCATCCAGCGGGAAAGAAGCGGAATTTTAAGCATTTCTTTTTTTGCAATGAATCCTGTCAGCCTGCGGCATCTGGCGTAGGTCAGCACAATATCGTAATAGCTGCGATGGTTTCCCACGAAGAGAACGGCACAGTCGGGAATGTTTTCTTCTCCGATTACCGTAACCTTTACACCGGAAAGCCAGATGACGATTCTGAAAGCTCCCTGTACAATTCGAAGTGAACTGATATCCCGCAGTGCGGGATTGAACTTTCCGATGATCCATTCAATGAAAAAGACCGGAATGGAAAGAATCAGAAAGAGAACGACAAAGAGAGCAACTAAAATAATACGGATCATAGATAAACTCCTTTTTTATGCCGGAGGTATTCCGGCAGTAATGGGGAAAACTCAGCGGCCGAACAGCTGCGTTGTCCGGAGCAGCCACTCACTGCGGTCTTCCGTCAGATCCTCTGCCGTGTAGCGGAAAGCCCAGTTGGCGGCAGCTACGCCGGGAGTGTTCATACGTGCCTCACTTCCCAGAACGAGCAGATCCTGAATCGGGAAGATCGCGTATCTGGCAATGCTTCCCATGCAGAACCGGATGAAATCCAGGCTGACCATATTGCCGTCCGTATTTCCATAACGGCGGATCCGGTCCCGGATCACCTCCGGCTGTTCGCTGTACCATCCCATGGTCGTGTCATTGTCATGGGTACCGGTATAGCAGATACAGTTGTCAGTAGTATAAAAATGAGGGATATAATTGTGGTCATTCATATCTCCGAAACCGAACTGCAGTACTTTCATGCCCGGGAAGCCGAACCTGTCTCTGAGATGCTCCACTTCCGGTGTGATGATTCCGAGATCCTCCGCAAAAATGGGAAGATCTTTCCCCAGTTCTTTTTCGATGGCCAGAAACAGATCTTCACATGGGCCTTTTACCCACTGGCCGTTGATTGCTGTCTCTTCTCCGGCCGGAACGGACCAGTACGCTTCAAAACCGCGGAAATGGTCGATGCGAAGGTAATCGGTCAGAGTCAGCTGGCGCCGGATGCGGCGGATCCACCACTGGTACGATGTCTCGGCATGATAATCCCAGTCATAAAGGGGATTGCCCCAGAGCTGTCCCGTAGCACTGAAATAATCGGGCGGAACACCTGCCACGCAGGTGGGATATCCTTTCGTATCCAGCTGAAACAGTTTCTTGTTGCCCCATACATCGGCACTGTCAAGGGCCACGAAAATCGGGATGTCCCCGATTATTTTCACATCATTTTCATGGGCGTAATCCCGCAGCTCGATCCACTGCTTCTGGAAAATAAACTGTACGAAGCTGTAATACTGAATGCTGTCGGAAAGCTTTTCACGCCAGAGTTTTTTTGTCTTTTCGGTGGGATTCAGGATTTCCTCCTCCCAGTCCAGCCAGCAGCGTCCCTCATGGTAGTCCTTGCAGGCCATAAACAGTGTATAGTCATCCAGCCAGTCCTTTTCCTGCTGACAGAAAGCTTCGAAATCTTCCAGAAGTGTCTTGTCCGGTGTGTGAGAGAAGGCTGTCCATGCTTTTTTGAGCAGGGATGTCTTAAAGGCAATGGCAGGACCGTAGTCGACCCTGCGATCCTCCCATTCGGGCATCTCTTCAACGTCTTCCGGAGTGAGAAGATTCAGCTCCATCAGCTTGTCCGGGCTGATAAGCAGCGGCTGTCCTGCGAAGGCGGAGAATCCCTGGTAAGGAGAGTCGCCGAACCCGGTAGGTCCAAGAGGAAGCACCTGCCACAAATGCTGGCCGGATTTTTTCAGAAAATCAATAAAATCGTATGCCCCCGGACCGAGATCTCCGATGCCGTAGGGCGATGGAAAAGAGGTGGGGTGTACCAGAATACCGGAAACTCTCGTGTTCGTTTCTTTTGCTTCCGTTTCTGCTTCTGCGAGTATCTGTTTCATAATCATTTGTGTCTCCTTCTGATGCTGTAATTTCTGCCGCAAAATGGCAGAAGTTCATTCCTATTATACCGAATAGTATACAGAATGACAACTGAAAAATGGGTTCAGTCATATTTTAAATCCTTCTGAAATAACAATAATAGAGGACACCGCGATGGGGAGAATATGGCAAAATGGAAATCGGACCGGTGGGAAGGATTCTGCGGTTTGGAACACTGTTGCTTCTGGCAGCGCTGCTGACTGTGATGCTTTCGGGCTGCATGACATCCGGAGAAGAGAAAGACTGTGGTGATGCGGTTGATTTTACCGTTGTGGATCAGCGAAAACTGCCGGAAGAGCTGAAGAAGGTGATTGAGGAGAATAAAAAAGAAGAAATACGGATGACGTATACAGACGGAGAAGATCTGTATCTGATCCGCGGGTACGGCCAGCAGAAAGCCGGCGGCTACAGCATAGTGGTGGTTCAGTGCACGGAAGATGAGGAAACCATCCGGCTGGATACCCGTCTTGTGGGACCGCAGGAGCAGAAAGGGCTCTCAAAAGATCCCTCCTGTCCTGTCCTGGTAATAAAAATGGAGTCCAGGGATAAGGAAGCTGTAATTCAGTGATACGGAAACATGGCACAGAAAGGCGGTTGAATATGGATCTTTTAATGAAAAACATTCACATGTGCAGACAGGCGAAGCGGGCCGGGACGCAGATCACACTGGATGAGGATCTGAACGTGCCCGATACAAAACCGGATGTGGAAATGATTATTCAGAGCCGGGATCACATTTCGCTGGATCATATGAGGGCCGAATCGGGAAAACTGTTCGTGGACGGATCCATGGAGGTCAGTATTCTGTATATGGATGACACGAAAGAGCATCAGCTTCACCGGCTGGATACGAAGCTTACCTTTGAGGAAACCATTGCCATGGACGGACTGGAAGCAGGTGACAATATCCGGCTGCGGTATGAGACGGAAGACCTGAATGTTGCACTGATCAATTCAAGAAAACTGGCAATCCGTGGACTGGTAACCTTTGAAGCATCCGTAGATGAAATTTATGATATGTCTGCCGGTGTGGAGACCCAGGGTCAGACAAAGGTATGCGAGCGCAGAAAAAAACTGGAGCTGATGCAGCTTGCCGTCCGGAAAAAGGATATCCTGCGGCTGAAGGAGGAAATTCCGCTCCCTTCCAACAAGCCGAATATTACGGAAATTCTGTGGGATGATGTTCAGCTGCGTTCCACACGGACCCAGCTGCAGGACGGCCGTCTTCTCGTCTCCGGTAGTCTGTTTCTGTTTGTGCTCTACCGGGGAGAGGATGAAACACAGAGCGTCCAGTGGCTGGAGCAGACGGTGCCGTTTTCGGGAGAGGTCGAGTGCAGCGGCTGTACCCAGAGCCTTGTGCCGGATATTGAGACGGCACTGGCGTCTGCGGAGCTGACGGCGAAGGAGGATACCGACGGAGAACTGAGGCTGTTCCATATGGAGGGTGTGCTGGAACTGGAAATCTGTCTGTACGGTACGGAAGAGGCGGAGATCCTGGAAGATGTATATTCACCGGAAAAGGATCTGGAGCTGGTGACCAGTGAGGAGGTATACGAGAGTCTCGTAATGAGGAACGAATCAAAATGCAGGGCGGGGGCGCGCATCCGGATCCAGAGCGCAAAGCCGAGAATTCTGCAGATCTGCCACAGCAGCGGGAGCATAAAAATTGACAAGACCGTGATTGTGGAAGACGGAATTCAGATTGAGGGAGCCGTTCCCGTATCGATCCTGTATATCTCTTCTGATGATACGATGCCCTTTGCGGTGCTGGAAGGAACGGTGCCTTTTTCCCATCTGGCCGAGATTCCCGGCATTGACCGTGACTGCAGATTTACCGTGAGCACAAACCTGGATCAGCTTCTGGCAACCATGGCCGACAGCGAAGAAATCGAGGTGAAGGTTTCCGTCGGGCTGAATATTTTTGCCGCGCGGCAGGGAAAACAGCAGTGCATTCATGAAATCCGGGAAAAAGAGTATGAGCTGGAGCGTCTGGAGCGCGTGCCGGGAATTACGGGATATCTGGTGCAGGGTACAGAGACACTGTGGGATATCGCAAAGCAGTATTATCTTACACCGGAGCAGATCATGGAGATGAACGGACTGGAATCAGACCGTATTAAAAAGGGAGACTGCCTGATTCTGATGAAAAGTGTTGTGATGGCTCACGCAAAAGGGCATTGACAGGAGGAAAAGGGAACGGTAAAATAAAGATATATTGTATACAAAATGCATAATAAACGGGAGCAGAAGAGATGAAAGAACTGAAGCTGAAAGCGATGGCAAAAATTAATCTTGGCCTGGATGTACTGCGCCGGAGGGAGGACGGATACCATGATCTGCGTATGATCATGCAGACCGTTTATCTGTATGATCAGATCGGGCTGCGGGAGACGGAGCAGAGCGGAATAACAGTTTCCACCAATCTGAGCTATCTTCCTTCCAACGAAGACAATCTCGTGTATAAAGCCGCCAGACTTCTGATGGATGAATTTCAGATCAGACACGGTGTTTCCATTCAGCTGAGAAAATATATTCCGGTGGCCGCAGGGCTGGCCGGCGGCAGCTCGGATGCGGCAGCGGTGCTGGTGGGTGTGAACCGGCTGTTTCATCTCGGACTTTCCATGGAGGAGCTGATGGAGCGCGGTGTGAAGATCGGAGCCGATGTTCCCTACTGCGTCATGCGGG
>JAXEBU010000083.1:0-24600 GCA_034093895.1 Candidatus Choladocola sp.
GGCGGCGGAATGGCCCTGATGCTTGTGTACATTGTAATCATTTTCGGTGCAATGTATTTTTTCGCAATCCGACCGCAGAAGAAAGAACAGAAGAGAATGAACGCTCTGATTGCTTCCGTTGAAGTTGGTGACACGATCGTAACGACCAGTGGATTTTACGGCGTAGTAATTGATCTTACCGATGATGACTGTATCGTTGAGTTTGGTAATAACAAGAACTGCAGAATTCCAATGAAAAAAGCAGCAATTGCAGAAGTGGAAAAAGCAGGCGAAGCATAAAAAAAGCAGTTACTCAGGGGATATTGCCGACAGGCAGTATCTCCTTTTCTTTTCCAAAAAACGTAAATTAAACAGTTGAAATGTAGAGAAAAATACATTATTATAGTGGGTAAGGCTCTAAATGGCACCAATTTATTACAGGATGGCCGGGAATGAATGGCGGAAGAAACCGGCGGAAAGGACAAATATGGGACACAGGATAGCGGTGATTCCGGGAGACGGAATCGGACCAGAGATTGTAAAAGAAGCGTGCAAGGTACTGGATGCTGCTGCGGCTAAATATGGATTTGAACTGGAATATACAGAACTGCTGATGGGAGGGGCTTCCATTGATGTCAATGGAGTACCGCTGACAGATGAAACGATCAGTAAGGCGAAAGCCAGTGAAGCTGTACTGATGGGCTCCATCGGAGGAGATGCCAGAACTTCACCATGGTATCAGCTGCCGCCTCAGCTTCGTCCGGAGGCAGGCCTTCTGAAGATCCGCAAGGAGCTGAATCTGTTTGCGAATCTCCGTCCGGCATATCTTTATGAGGAACTGAAAGAGGCGTGCCCTCTCAGAGATGATATTATCGGTGACGGATTTGATATGATGATTATGCGTGAACTGACCGGCGGACTCTATTTTGGCGCACGGGAGACTGTTGAGGAGAATGGAATCCGCAAAGCGACGGACACACTGGTATACAACGAAAACGAGATTCGCAGAATTGCAGTAAAAGGATTTGACATTGCAAGAAAGCGCAGAAAAAAAGTCTGCAGCGTAGACAAAGCCAATGTGCTGGATTCCTCCAGACTGTGGAGAAAAGTTGTGGAAGAGGTTGCCGCAGATTATCCGGACGTGGAACTCTCCCATATGCTGGTGGATAACTGTGCAATGCAGCTTGTAAAAGATCCGAAACAGTTTGATGTGATTCTGACGGAGAACATGTTTGGAGATATTCTTTCAGATGAAGCAAGCATGGTAACCGGCTCCATCGGAATGCTTTCTTCAGCATCTCTGAACGAAACGAAATTCGGACTGTATGAGCCGAGCCACGGATCAGCACCTGACATTGCAGGTCAGGGAATTGCAAATCCGATTGCGACGATTCTTTCTGCTGCAATGATGCTCCGTTTCTCGCTTGACCTGGATGAAGCCGCAACCGCTGTCGAGGCAGCAGTAAAACAGGTATTAAAAGAGGGATACCGTACGGTTGATATTATGTCAGAGGGCTGTACCAGAGTCGGTACGGTTGAGATGGGTGATTTAATCGCAGCACGCGTTTAGAGTTTATATGAGGAGGTAAGTATTATGAAAAGTGATGCAGTAAAAAAAGGAATTCAGCAGGCTCCCCATCGTTCTCTTTTTCATGCGCTTGGTCTGACAGAAGAAGAGATGAAGCGCCCGCTGATCGGTATCGTGAGTTCGTACAATGAAATTGTACCGGGCCACATGAACCTTGACAAAATCACTGAGGCAGTAAAACTTGGCGTGGCAATGGCAGGAGGTGTGCCGAGAGTATTTCCGGCGATTGCAGTCTGTGACGGTATTGCCATGGGACACGTGGGAATGAAGTACTCTCTTGTGACACGTGATCTCATCGCAGATTCCACAGAATGTATGGCAATTGCTCATCAGTTTGATGCGCTTGTAATGATCCCGAACTGTGATAAAAATGTTCCCGGTCTTCTGATGGCAGCAGCCAGACTGAATATTCCGACCATTTTTGTCAGTGGTGGTCCGATGATGGCCGGCCATGTGAAAGGAAGAAAGAGAAGTCTTTCCAGTATGTTTGAGGCTGTGGGTGAGCACACAGCAGGAAAAATCACGGATGAAGAACTGAACGAGTACGAAGAGAAAGTCTGCCCGACCTGCGGTTCCTGTTCCGGAATGTATACGGCGAACAGTATGAACTGTCTGACAGAGGCACTTGGCATGGGACTGAAAGGAAACGGCACCATCCCGGCTGTTTATTCTGACAGAATCCGTCTTGCAAAGATGGCAGGCATGCAGATTATGGAACTGCTGAAAAAGGATATTCGTCCGCGTGATATCATGACAGAGAAAGCATTTATGAATGCGCTGACCGTGGATATGGCTCTGGGATGTTCTACAAACAGTATGCTCCATCTTCCGGCTATTGCTCATGAAGCCGGAGTCGATCTGAATGTTGATATTGCAAACGAAGTGAGTGCACGGACACCGAACCTCTGCCATCTGGCACCGGCAGGCCCGACTTACATGGAGGATCTGAATGAGGCCGGCGGTGTGTATGCTGTAATGAATGAACTGACAAAGAAGAATCTGCTGAATCTCGACTGTATGACTGTGACGGGAAAGACAGTGGGAGAGAATATCAAAACGTGTGTGAATAAAAATCCGGAGGTAATCCGTCCCGTTGAGAATCCTTACAGTGAGACCGGAGGACTGGCAATTCTGAAAGGAAATCTGGCACCGGATTCCGGCGTTGTCAAGAGATCTGCTGTTGTTCCGGAGATGATGGTTCATGAAGGGCCGGCGCGTGTATTTGACTGCGAGGAGGATGCGATTGCCGCAATCCTCGGCGGAAAAATTGTTGCAGGTGATGTGGTCGTGATCCGTTACGAAGGACCGAAGGGCGGACCGGGTATGAGAGAGATGCTGAATCCGACTTCCGCAATTGCAGGAATGGGACTTGGATCCTCGGTAGCGTTGATTACGGACGGACGTTTCAGCGGAGCATCAAGAGGGGCATCCATCGGACACGTTTCACCGGAAGCGGCAGTGGGCGGTCCCATTGCGCTGGTGGAAGAGGGAGATATTATCAGAATTAATATTCCGGAATGCCGTCTTGAACTGGCAGTCAGCGATGAAGAGCTGGCAGCAAGAAGAGCAAAATGGCAGCCGAGAGAGCCGAAGATTACCACCGGTTATCTGGCACGGTATGCTTCTCTTGTGACATCCGGAAACCGCGGTGCTATACTGGAACTTTCGGAAAAAAACTGAACCGTCAGCTACAACTTGCGGTGAAACATAAAGAATTTATATTTGGAAAGGATTTTCACTGATGAAATTAAATGGATCAGAAATAGTAATTGAATGCCTGAAGGAGCAGGGAGTTGACACCGTTTTCGGATATCCGGGCGGTACAATTCTGAACGTATATGATGAGCTTTATAAGCACAGTAATGAGATTCGTCATATTCTGACTTCCCATGAACAGGGAGCGGCTCATGCAGCAGACGGTTATGCGCGCTCCACAGGAAAGGTTGGCGTTTGTATGGCGACATCCGGCCCGGGAGCAACAAACCTGGTTACAGGTATTGCTACGGCGTACATGGATTCTGTTCCTGTAGTGGCAATCACAGCCAATGTATCGGTTCCGATGCTGGGACGTGACAGCTTCCAGGAAATTGATATTACCGGTGTTACGATGCCGATAACAAAGCATAATTTTATTGTGAAGGATGTTACAAAACTGGCAGATACCATTCGATGGGCATTCCGGATCGCTCAGGAAGGCAGACCGGGTCCGGTACTTGTGGATATTACAAAGGATGTCACGGCAGCTGTGACAGATTATGAACCGGTGGTTCCTGAACCGATTGTCAGTAGTACGGAGTATATCAAAGAAGAAGATCTGAACAGAGCAGTGGAACTGATCAATCAGTGCAAAAAGCCGTTTATTTTTGTGGGCGGCGGTGCAGTAATTTCCGGGGCTTCCGAGGAGCTGGAAGCTTTTGCCGGCAAAGTTCATGCACCGGTGGCTGATTCTCTGATGGGAAAAGGCGCATACAACGGCGAAAATGATCTGTACTGCGGAATGCTTGGCATGCACGGCACAAAAGCATCAAATCTTGGAGTCATGCAGTGTGATTTGCTGATTACGGTAGGTGCACGATTCAGTGATCGTGTCATCGGAAATGCCAAAACCTTTGCAAAACATGCGAAAGTACTTCAGATTGATGTGGATCCGGCTGAAATCAACAAGAATATTATTGTTGACGCTGCCATTATCGGTGATGTGAAGGAAGTACTGAAACGACTGAATGAGCGCATCGAGGATCATCGTCACGATGAGTGGGATGAATCTGTAAAAGAACTGAAGAAGAAATACCCGCTGAAGTACAATCCGGAAGGTCTGACAGGCCCGTATATCATTGAAGAGATTTACCGTGAGACGAAAGGTGATGCAATTATTGTCACGGAAGTAGGACAGCATCAGATGTGGGCGGCACAGTATTTTAAATATCAGAAACCGCGTACACTGCTGACTTCCGGAGGACTTGGTACCATGGGCTACGGTCTGGGGGCAGCGATTGGTGCCAAGACGGCAAATCCGGACAGGACGGTAATTAATGTGGCAGGAGACGGATGTTTCCGCATGAATATGAATGAGATTGCAACTGCTGCAAGGTACAATATACCTGTAATTCAGGTCGTAATCAACAACCATGTTCTGGGAATGGTTCGCCAGTGGCAGACACTGTTTTACGGACAGCGTTATTCGCAGACGGTACTGAATGATGCGGTTGATTTTGTGAAACTTGCAGAAGCCATGGGTGCAGAAGGAATCCGTGTGACGAAGAAGGAAGAACTGGCACCGGCTCTGAAATATGCAATCGGTCTTGGAAAGCCGGTTGTTCTGGACTGCATCATCGATTGTGACGATAAAGTATTCCCGATGGTACCTGCAGGACAATCAATTGAAAACGTTTTTGATCAGGATGATCTTGACAAATAATTAACGAGAGAATAGAATAGTAGGAAATCTGGCCGGCAGTCTGTTTCAGACTGCCGGTTATAGCCAACAGGCAAAGTGAAATTGCTGCATCTGATGTGGCAGAGGAGGATGAAAAAATGAGTAGAGTTTACAATTTCTCAGCCGGACCGGCGATGCTGCCGGTGGAGGTACTGAAGGAAGCACAGGAAGAAATGCTGGATTACAGAGGCTGTGGGATGTCTGTAATGGAGATGAGTCACCGTTCATCTGTATTTGATGACCTGATTCATGAAACAGAATCAGATCTTCGGGATCTGATGCAGATCCCCGACAATTATAAGGTGCTGTTTCTGCAGGGAGGTGCCAGCCTTCAGTTTTCCATGATCCCCATGAACCTGATGAAAAATGGTGTGGCAGATTATATTATCACGGGGCAGTGGGCAAAGAAAGCATGGCAGGAAGGCCAGAAATACGGAAAGGCAAATGCAATTGCTTCCAGCGCTGACAAGACGTTTTCCTACATTCCGGACTGCAGTGACCTCCCGGTCAGTGAAGATGCAGATTACGTATACATATGTGAAAACAATACGATTTACGGTACAAAATATAAAAAGCTCCCGAATACGAAAGGCAAACTTCTGGTATCAGATGTCTCCTCCTGTTTCCTTTCCGAGCCGGTAAACGTATCGGATTATGGCATTATCTATGGTGGTGTTCAGAAGAACATCGGACCGGCAGGAATGGTTATTTCCATTATCCGGGAAGATCTGATCACGGATGATGTCATGAGCTGTACTCCGACCATGATGAAATTCAAGACGCATGCAGATGCAGGTTCCATGTACAATACACCGAACTGCTACTGTATCTATATGTGCGGCAAAGTTTTCAAATGGATTAAGGCTACCGGCGGACTTGAGGCAATGAAAGCACGCAATGAGAAAAAGGCTTCAGTGCTGTACAGCTTCCTGGATCAGAGTGAGATGTTCCACGGAACTGTAGTAAAAGAAGATCGCTCTCTGATGAATGTTCCTTTTGTCACAGGCAGCAAAGAGCTTGATGCAAAATTTGTCAAAGAAGCAGAAGCGGCAGGCTTTGTTAATCTGAAAGGTCATCGTTCCGTTGGCGGTATGCGTGCAAGCATTTACAATGCAATGCCGGCAGAAGGTGTCGATGCACTCGTTGCATTTATGAAAAAATTTGAAGAGGAGAATAAATAATGTATCGCTATACATGTCTGAATCCAATTGCGGAAGTTGGACTGAATCAGTTTTCGAAAGATTACTGCAGAGTTGAGGAGATGAAAGAGGCAGATGCGGTTCTGGTACGCAGTGCCAATATGCGTGAGATGGAGATCCCCGATTCCCTCTGTGCCATTGCAAGAGCAGGAGCAGGTGTCAATAATATTCCTCTTGAACTCTGTGCAGAAAAAGGAATTGTAGTATTTAACACGCCGGGAGCCAACGCAAACGGTGTAAAAGAGCTGGTATTTGCAGGTATGCTGCTTGCGGCCCGTGATATCATCGGCGGAGCCTGCTGGACGCAGAGTCAGGCCGGCAATCCGGACGTTGCGAAGCTTACGGAAAAAGAAAAAAAGCGTTTTGCGGGAAGCGAACTGCAGGATAAGAAACTTGGAATCATTGGACTCGGAGCCATCGGTGTTCAGGTAGCCAATGCGGCCAGTCATCTGGGAATGGAAGTATACGGGTATGATCCTTATATTTCCGTAGATGCGGCATGGAACCTTTCCAGAAATATCAAACAC
The DNA here is from genome assembly GCA_034093895.1 of Candidatus Choladocola sp. Classification (GTDB taxonomy): domain Bacteria; phylum Bacillota; class Clostridia; order Lachnospirales; family Lachnospiraceae; genus Choladousia. The sequence continues at coordinate 6,730 of JAXEBU010000083.1, forward strand.
ATCAAAGAAGTGGATGAAATATACAGACAGTGTGACTATATTACAATCCATGTACCGCTGATGGAATCCACAAAGAAAATGATTAACCGTGATGCCATCGCAAAAATGAAGAAAAATGTGGTTATTCTGAATTTTGCAAGAGATCTTCTGGTGGACGAAGAAGCCGTTATTGAGGCCATTGATGAAGGCAGAGTGTATCGCTACGTTTCTGATTTTCCGAATCCTGTTACAGTCGGTAAAAAAGGTGTGATTGTAACACCGCATCTTGGAGCATCTACTGTAGAATCAGAAGACAACTGTGCGGTGATGGCAGTAAAGGAAATCAAAAACTTCCTGGAAAACGGAAATATCCGCAATTCCGTGAATTACCCCAACTGTGATCTGGGTATCTGCGAGGCTGCGGCAAGACTGGCGATTTATCATAAGAATATCAAGAAAATGATCAGTCGGTTTGCGGATGTTCTGTCTGATACGAATATCAAAAATATGAGTAATACGAGTAAGGGCGATTACGCGTATACACTGTTTGACCTCGACTCACCGGTAGATGAGGATACCATAGGAAAGCTGAAAGCAATTGAAGGTGTCATCAAAGTCCGGGTAGTGAAATAGAGGGCTGAAGTATGGCAAATATTTTACCATTTCGAGGTGTACGGCCGACCGGCGAGTACAGTTCCCGTGTGGCAGCGCTTCCTTACGATGTATTCAGCAGAGCGGAAGCTTACACGGAAGCTGCAAAAGACAGACTGTCTTTTCTGAATATTGATCGTCCGGAGACACAGTTTGAAGCGTCTGTTGACATGTACGGTCCGGAGGTATATCGGAAGGCAAGAGAACTTCTGGAAAAACGTATAGAAGAAAAAATCCTGATTCAGGACGAACAGAAATGCTATTACCTGTATGAGCTCATTATGAATGGCAGGTCTCAGACCGGATTGGTGGCGTGTGCTTCTATTGACGATTACATCGGAGATGTGATCAGGAAACACGAAAATACGCGTGCGGAAAAAGAAGCGGACCGTATCCGTCATGTGGATGTGTGCAGTGCCCAGACAGGGCCGATTTTTCTTGCATACAGAAAGAATGAAAGGATTGCGGCAGTTACAGAAAAAGTGAAGCGGGAAGTTCCGATTTATGATTTTGTTTCCGACGACGGAATCACCCATCGCTGCTGGCGTATTGCAGAGAAAGCTGACATCACGGAGATAAGGGCAGCTTTTCTGGAAATTGAACGGATTTACATAGCAGATGGTCATCACAGAGCAGCTTCTGCAGTTCGGGTAGGGCTGATGCGCAGACAGGCACATCCCGATTATGACGGCACCGAAGAATTCAATTCCTTTTTATCTGTGCTCTTTCCGGATGAGGAACTGATGATTATGGATTACAACCGTGTGGTGAAGGATCTGAATGATCTGAGTGAAACACAGTTTCTGCACTGCGCTGAAGAAAAATTTGTAATCCGGAAATGCAGCTGTGCAAAGAAGCCGGAGAAGAAAGGCACAATTATGATGTATCTTGGGGATTCCTGGTATGAGATGACCGTCAGGGAATCATTTGCCAGTGATGATCCGGTGGAAGGGCTGGACGTTTCGATTCTGCAGCGGGAACTGCTTGCTCCTGTTCTTGGAATTACTGATCCGAAAAAAGATCCACGGATTGATTTTATCGGCGGAATCCGGGGGCTTGAGGAACTGGAACGGCGGGTACATCAAGACTGTGCTGTGGCCTTTGCAATGTATCCCACATCCATAACAGAGCTGTTTGCAGTGGCTGATGCGGGGCTGCTGATGCCGCCGAAGTCCACCTGGTTTGAACCGAAGCTGCGCAGCGGTCTGTTTATCCATAAAATTGAAGAATAATGATGAGAGGCTGACATGGAAGGAAATACTTTCGTGTCAGCTTTTTTCGAATTCAACTTGGGTAAAATGTATAAAAATTATGGATTAATCTTGTGTTTGTCTCGGTAAAATGGTAGAATCTTTTATAGATAACTGCTTTTTATCATAGAATGAGAAGCAAATCTTTAGAAGCAGAAGCTTGGAGGGGTACCCTATGGATAAAAAATTATATGATTTAATGGACTGGGCAGGAGTGGAAGGAATTATTTATTCAGAAGAAGATAATCCACATAAGTATCTGGGGCCACATCAGCTGGAAGAAGGTATCACAATTCAGGCTTTTTTCCCTGATGCGAAAGAAGTTACAGTGAAGATAAACGGCGGCAAAAAGCTGTATCCCATGGATATGGAGGATGAGGCGGGCTACTTTGCCGTACTGATTCCCGGAAAAAAGGTGCCGGATTATACATATATGATTACGTATGAGAACGGTGTGACGGAGGAGAAGAAAGATCCCTATGCATTTGCGCCGCAGATTACGGAAAAGGATACGAAGAAATTCAATGCGGGGATCTGTTACGATATCTACAAAAAACTGGGGGCTCATCCCATGACAGTGAACGGAACAGAGGGTGTTTGTTTCGCCGTATGGGCACCAAATGCCATGCGGGTCAGCGTCGTGGGTGATTTCAATCTCTGGGACGGCCGGAAGCATCCCATGAGAAGACTCTGGGATTCCGGTATTTTTGAGCTGTTCATACCGGGACTGAAGACCGGAACGCTTTATAAGTTTGAGATTAAGGCGAAAGGTGGGCTGACGTATCTGAAAGCGGATCCGTATGCAAATGCTGCAGAGCTGCGTCCTGATACGGCATCGATTGTTGCTGATCTCAATCAGTTTAACTGGACAGATCAGGAATGGATGGAAAAAAGGAAATCAGCTTCCACAAAGACAGAGCCGATGTTTGTCTATGAGCTGCATCTTGCATCCTTCCATAAACCGGAAGACGGAAGATATTTCTGCAATTACCGGGAACTGGCTCCCATGATCGCGGATTATGTGAAAGAGATGGGGTATACTCATATTGAATTGATGCCTGTTATGGAACATCCTTTTGACGGATCCTGGGGATATCAGGTGACAGGTTATTATGCACCGACTTCCCGTTACGGAACTCCGGAAGATTTTATGTATTTTATGAACTATATGCATGAAAAAGGAATTGGTGTGATCCTTGACTGGGTACCTGCTCATTTCCCGAGAGATACCCATGGTCTGAGCAGCTTTGACGGAACCTGCCTTTACGAACACTATGATCCGAGGCAGGGATCGCATCCTCATTGGGGAACGCTGATTTACAATTACGCGCGACCGGAAGTGTCCAACTTCCTGATTGCCAATGCACTGTTCTGGAAGAATGTTTACCATGCCGATGGTATCCGTATGGATGCCGTAGCGTCCATGCTGTATCTTGATTATGGAAAGAATGACGGTGAATGGGTTGCCAACATGTACGGCGGAAATGAAAATCTGGAAGCCATTGAATTCCTGAAGCATCTGAATTCCATTTTCAAGAAGGATAAAGACGGGGCAATATTGATTGCAGAAGAGTCTACGGCGTGGCCGAAGGTGACAGGTTCTGTCAAAGAAGACGGACTTGGATTTGACTATAAATGGAATATGGGCTGGATGAATGATTTTCTGGGATATATGCAGCTGGATCCTATTTTCCGTTCCTATCATCACGGAGAGCTTACCTTCAGCATGATCTATGCGTACAGCGAAGATTTTATTCTGACACTGTCACACGATGAGGTAGTGCATGGAAAAGGCTCAATGATCGGCAAGATGCCTGGAAAACGCAGGCTGAAATTTGCAAATCTGCGTGTGGCATACGGCTATATGATGACGCATCCGGGAAAGAAACTGCTGTTTATGGGACAGGATATTGCACAGTTTTCTGAGTGGAGCGAAGAAAAGCAGATCGAATGGAATCTGCTGGAGTATGAGGAGCATCAGCAGCTGCAGTCGTACGTGAAAGCACTCACAAAGCTGTATCATGAGCAGCCGGCTCTGTATGCGAAAGACTATGATCCGGCTGGTTTTGAATGGATCAACTGTATTTCCGCGGACGAAAATCTGCTGGTATTTATGAGAAGAGGAAATAAAGAAGACGAGGATCTCCTGGTTGTCTGCAATTTCTCACCGCTCGTTTATGAGAATCATAAGATTGGCGTACCATACAGTGGAAAATATAAAGAAATTTTCAACAGTGACAGCACAGAATTCGGTGGTGCGGGAAATACGAATCCGAGAGCAAAATTTTCAAAGAAAAATTCCTGTGATGACAGGGAGAATTCCATTCAGATTCTGATTCCGCCAATGGGTGTTTCCGTATTTAAATGTACGAGAACGGAGGAGAAGAAAGTCTCTGCGGAAAATACAGCACCGAAAGCAGCAGGAAAAACTGCATCAAAAGAAACAAAGGAAGCAAAGAAAACTGCCGCAAAGCCTGTTGTGAAACGCAGTGCGAAGAAAACGGAAAAAACAGGAAAAGCAGAAGTAAAATCCTCTGCAGGGGAGACAGAAAAAGCGGCTGATAAACCGGCTGAAAAAGCGGCGACAAGAAAACAGGGAGGAAAGAATGGACAGTAGTATGGAGCAGGGATCTTCGCATACCCATATTGGGGCAGACGGAAAAGAGTATGAGCACACGCACTCCCATCCGCACACACATACACATACGCATGAAAATACGAAGGCAGTACTGAATCGGCTCTCCAGAGTAATCGGTCATATGCAGTCCATCAAAAGAATGGTCGAAGAAGGAAGAGACTGCAGTGAAGTACTGATCCAGCTGTCGGCGGTAAAGGCGGCGATCAATAACACAGGAAAAATTATTCTTCAGGATCATATTGAACACTGCCTGGTGGATGCGATTGAGTCAGGTGACATGCAGACGATAGAAGAACTGAATAAGGCAATTGACAGATTTATAAAATGATATGTGGCGGCGAAATCTCTGAGCAGACAGGTCCTGATTATAACCGAATCAAGTAAGTCACCATTCTAAACATGCAGAGCGTTAAGTGATGGGCGGGACTTATGTTTATGAACATACGGAGGTATTGATATGAATGCACGAAAAATCGCAGAAATATTAAATGACAGCAGATATGTGGTATGTTTATCGGGGCGGGAGATGATTGTTGAAGATGGAATTCATTCCATGCGCGAAGAAAATACGGCATATGAGATCGAGACAAAGTATGGTTATTCACCGGAAGAAGTATTCAGCGCACAGTTTTTCAATACCCGGACGGAAATGTTTTATAAATTCTACAGAGAACAGGTACTGGGCCAGATCAAAGAACCGGGGCCGGGATTTAAGGCTCTGGCTGATCTGGAAAAACTGGGAGTGCTCAAGTGTACTGTGACGAGACAGCAGTATGATTTCCCGGGACGTGCGGGCTGTCAGAATGTATATAACCTGCACGGCAGTATTTACGAAAGGAATCACTGCCCAAGGTGCGGACAGGAATATCCGATGGAGTATATCAGAGACTCCGTGAAGGTTCCGCTCTGTGAAAAGTGCAGAGTTCCGATTCATCCGGGCGTGACGCTTCTCGGAGAAATGGTGGAGATCGGCCTTACAACAAAAGCGGCCCATGAGGTTTCTCTGGCTGATACCATACTGCTTGCAGGACGGATGAAGGGCAGTATAGCGACACAGTTTCTGCCTTACTATAAAGGCCGCCGTCTTATTCTGATCCATGACGGTGATCTTTACGGAGATAAAGATGCAGATTTCTTTGTAAGAGAAAAGGCTTCGGTCATTTTACCGGAAGTTGTGGAGGAACTGAAAAAGATCCGTAAGATTTGAATTATGAACGGAAAATTTACGTGAGTCAAATGTTAGTCAAATCGTAAAATTAAGGTTGCTGATGATGATACAAACAATAAGAAAAGTCCCGTATTTACGGGACTTTTTTCAAGCCGGAAATGGGACTCGAACCCACGACCTACGCATTACGAATGCGTCGCTCTACCAACTGAGCCATTCCGGCATCTCGTCTGGAAATCCAGCCGACTTTGATATTATAGTAAATTAAACAGGATTTGGCAAGTCCTTTTTACTGATTTTGCGATTTTTTTTAGTTTACAACAATTTTTTGATTTGATAAAATAGGGATTGCATTTCAGGGGGAAATAAAAATGGATGAAAAACTGTATTTTATGGAGGCGGATGAAACAGATCGAAAGGAAATTATGAAATTGTACCGTGCTGCCATTGGCAGCGAAGGCTGTACATGGTCTTCTGAGTATCCAAATGAAGAGATATCAATGGATGATTTGAGACGGGGCGATCTGTTTTGCCTGAAAAGGGTGAATGGAGAGATTGTAGGTGCCCTATCCATCGATGATGACGAAGCGGTGGATGCGCTTTCCTGCTGGTCTCAGCAGGGGCAGCCGTCAGCAGAGCTTTCCCGACTGGTGGTAAAAGAGATGTATCAGAATATGGGAATTGCGCGGCTGCTTTTGTGCAATGGGATGGATACCGCACAAAAACGCGGATACCGGAGTGTACACTTTCTTGTCAGTAAGACGAATGAAAAGGCACTGCGTTCTTACGCCAGGCTTTCCTTTGAAAAGAAGGGAGAATCGGATCTGTTTGGCGGAGACTGGTGGTGCTACGAAAAAGTATTCCCGGAAGGAGAAGAGAATGGGACAGTTTGAACGGACGGAATTGCTGCTGGGGAAAGACAGTCTGGAGATACTGCGGCAGTCCAGAGTAGCCGTTTTTGGCGTTGGCGGAGTCGGAGGCTATACGGTGGAAGCATTGGCCAGAAGCGGTATTGGGACGCTTGATCTGATTGATGATGACCGGGTGGCTTTGTCGAATCTGAACCGTCAGATTATTGCACTGCACAGTACAGTGGGAAAGTATAAGGTGGATGTGGCAAGAGACCGTGTGCTTGATATTAATCCTGATGCACAAGTGAATGTATACAGGACATTTTATCTGCCGGAGACTTCTGCACAGTTCGACTTTTCTGTGTATGATTATGTAGTTGATGCTATAGACACGGTATCAGGAAAACTGCAGTTGGTGGAGCAATCTGTGAAAGCGGGAACTCCTGTGATCAGCTCTATGGGTGCAGGCAACAAACTGAATCCTGCCGCTTTTGAGGTGGCTGATATTTCTGAGACATCTGTCTGCCCTCTGGCAAAGGTAATGCGAAGGGAACTGAAAAAAAGAGGAATCGCTCACCTGAAGGTGGTGTATTCCAGGGAAAAACCTCTGACACCGGTGAAATGTGAGGAATCCGACGGCAAAGAGGTATCAGAAAAGAAGACAGAAACAGAGGAAAACAGACAAACGGCACGGCGCCGACAGACGCCTGGCAGTGTTTCATTTGTCCCTTCTGTAGCAGGTCTGATTCTTGCCGGTGAGGTAATCAGAGATCTGATCGCGGCAGGAATGCAGTAGAATAATAATTCTGAATCGCAAAAAGTGATACAAAATATGAAGGAGGAGAAAGATGAGTATCAGAATCGGAATTGCAGGTTATGGAAATCTTGGCAGAGGAATTGAGTGTGCAGTCAGACAGAATCCGGATATGGAGCTTGTGGCTGTCTTTACAAGGCGTGATCCGGAAAAGGTGCATATTCTCACGGAAACAGCAGAAGTTTGCCGTGTATCGGATGTAGCACAGTGGAAAGACAAAATTGATGTTATGATTCTGTGCGGTGGAAGTGCTACAGATCTTCCTGTTCAGACGCCGGAATTTGTGAAACTGTTTCACGTAGTGGACAGCTTTGATACCCATGCAAGAATCCCGGAGCATTTTGATCATGTGGACCGGGCAGCCAGAGAAAACGGAAAGCTCGGCATTATTTCTGTGGGATGGGATCCGGGAATGTTCTCCCTGAACAGAATGTATGCAAATGCTATCCTTCCGGAAGGCAGTGACTATACTTTCTGGGGCAAGGGCGTCAGCCAGGGCCATTCTGACGCACTGCGCCGGATTGATGGTGTGAAGGATGCAAAACAGTATACAATACCTGTTGAGTCAGCGCTGGAAGCTGTACGGGCAGGCGAAAATCCGGTACTTTCCACCCGGGAGAAGCATACGAGAGAATGCTATGTCGTTCTGGAGGAAGGTGCGGATGCGGCAAGAATCGAAGAAGAAATTAAGACAATGCCGAATTACTTCGCAGATTATGATACAACGGTTCATTTTATCAGTGAAGAGGAACTGAAAAAGAATCACAGCGGAATTCCTCACGGAGGATTCGTACTTCGCAGCGGCGTGACGGGATGGGAAAAGGAACACAGTCATCTCATCGAGTACAGCCTGAAACTGGATTCTAATCCGGAATTTACCTCCAGCGTGATTGTGGCGTATGCCAGAGCAGCGTATCGCCTTGCATCAGAAGGACAGACCGGATGCAGGACAGTTTTTGATATTGCTCCATCTTACCTCAGTTCAAAAACACCGGAGGAACTGCGAGCTACCATGTTGTAAAACCTTCCGGAAAGAATTTGTAAGTAATACGTAAAATCCTCGAATCTCATCTTGATTTTTTGAAATTCTGCGCTATAATTTCCAATTGGAAAACAGAAGGAAAGCAGTAAAATGAAAACGTATGAGGAGTGAGGAGACGTTATGGAACAATTATTCAGTTTGAGCGTAGCTCTGATGGCAGGACTTCTGATGTCCCGTGTTGCAAAGGTAATGAAGCTTCCGGCAGTTACGGCATATCTGGTAGCCGGTATACTGATCGGGCCTTACGTTCTGGGACAGTTCGGGATCAGGGGACTTGGCTTTGTAAATTCAGAAAATGTAAAAGAGTATTCAATATTCTGCGATGTGGCACTTGGATTTATCGCTTTTGATATCGGTAATGAATTCCGTCTTTCACAGCTGAAGAAAATCGGGAAACAGGCCACAGTTATCGCGTTTACCCAAGCACTGGCGGCGACAATTCTGGTAGACGGCGTGATGATCGCACTTCATTTTGCTATGCCGGAGGTGGTAACACTTCCATTGGCACTGGTACTTGGAGCAATTGCGACAGCAACAGCTCCGGCTGCAACGCTGATGGTAGTTCGTCAGTACAAGGCGAAGGGTCCTCTCACGAAGATTCTTCTTCCGATCGTTGCACTGGATGATGCCATCGGTCTGGTTGTGTTTGCCATTTCCTGCGGTGTGGCAAATGCCTTGGGAAGTGGATCTGTCAGTCTCGTGTCCGTGTTTGTTGAGCCTTTGCTGGAAGTGATTCTTTCTCTGGTGCTTGGAGCTGTTATGGGATGGCTTCTTACTGTGGCTGAGCAGTACTTTGAATCAAACAGCAAACGACTGTCGATCGTTATTACTTTCGTGATTACGACGGTTGCACTGTCCATGATGGAATTTGAAATTGGCGGAATCCATATCGGATTTTCGTCGCTTCTCGTATGCATGATGCTTGGTACTATTTTCTGCAATATCTGTGATTTCTCAGAAGATATGATGGCACGTGCAGACAAATGGACTGCGCCGCTGTTTATCCTGTTTTTCGTTCTCAGCGGAGCGGAACTGGAACTTGGTGTATTCCGGAACATTGCTATTGTTGGCATCGGTATTGCCTACATCATTGCACGTTCTACAGGTAAGTGTCTCGGTGCCTACATTGGTGCAAAGAGTACAAAGTGTACCGATACAATCCGCAGATACCTTGGAATTACACTTTTGCCCCAGGCGGGAGTGGCACTCGGTATGTCTATGACCGTTACGGAAACCATGGGTGAAGTGGGAAGGCTGATTCGAAATATCACACTGTTTTCTGTTCTGATCTATGAACTGGCAGGCCCGATGATGACAAAGATCGCCCTGATGCGTGCGGGAGAGATTTCTCCGAGACCGGAAATTGTCAAGCAGCCGAACAGAAAAGAAGAGTAAAACAAAATATAATTAAAAGATATCGTATTGCAGTAGAAATATCTGCTGACGCATGGTATAATATGAATATCCAAGCGACAACCTTGACGGTGAGATACGTACTTGCCGGAAAGCTTCATCTATCTGAGTATTCTGACACCGAAACGGGATTGAGGTGAAAGACGCAGCGACATAAGCGATACGATATGGGGGACGTCTGTCCCGATGAATAAAGTGCTTAAAAGACTGTATCTGGAACTGGTATTCCGATACAGTTTTTTTGTTGTATGGAAAACTTCGTTTCCTATACGACAAAACGCTCCGCGAGGATGAAGAGAACTACCATCGTAACAGGAGGATTATATGAATACAAGAATTGCACTGATTGGAATAATTGTGGAAAATACGGATTCTGTTGAGACCCTTAATCATCTGCTTCATGAATACGGACAGTACATAATCGGAAGAATGGGAATTCCGTATCGTGAGAAGGAAGTGAACATCATCAGTGTTGCAATTGATGCACCACAGGATGTGATCAACGGGCTATCCGGAAGAATAGGAAGACTGAAAGGAATCTCAGCCAAGACTGTATATTCAAATGTGGGAAATAAAGGAAATGAATAAATCATAATAGAAACGAGAGAGGAGAATTGTATGTACAACCCGAAATCATTGAAGGCAGAAGAATTTATCTGTGACGCAGAGATCAGAGAGACACTCGCATACGCGGAGAAAAACAGAGACAATGTGGCACTGATCGATGAAATCCTTGAGAAGGCACGCCAGTGCAAAGGATTGGACCACAGAGAAGCATCGGTATTGCTGGCTTGTGAAATACCGGAAAAAATTGAGGAGATGTATGCGTTGGCAGAGCAGATCAAGAAAGAATTCTACGGGAACCGTATTGTCCTTTTTGCTCCCCTGTATCTTTCCAACTACTGTGTGAATGGCTGTGTTTACTGTCCGTATCATCTGAAAAACAAGCACATAGCAAGAAAAAAACTGACACAGGAAGAGATCGTGAAAGAAGTGACTGCGTTGCAGGATATGGGACATAAGCGTCTGGCAATCGAGGCCGGTGAGGATCCCATAAACAACCCGATTGAATATATTCTGGAATGTATTGATACGATTTACAGCATAAAACACAAGAACGGGGCTATCCGCCGCGTCAATGTGAATATAGCGGCGACGACCGTTGAGAATTACCGCAAACTGAAAGAAGCAGGGATAGGAACGTATATTCTGTTTCAGGAGACGTATCACAAAGAGAGCTATGAAAAGCTGCATCCGACAGGACCGAAGCATAATTATGCATATCATACGGAGGCCATGGACCGCGCGATGGAGGGCGGAATCGATGATGTAGGTCTCGGTGTTCTGTTCGGGCTTGAGCTTTACCGTTATGAATTTGCCGGTCTTCTGATGCATGCGGAACATCTGGAAGCAGTACACGGAGTGGGACCGCATACCATCAGTGTACCGAGAATCAAACACGCAGATGACATTGATCCTTCTGCTTTTGACAACAGTATCAGCGATGACATATTTGCAAAAATCTGTGCGCTGATCCGCATTGCAGTTCCGTATACGGGAATGATTATTTCCACCCGCGAGAGTAAGGAAGTACGTGAGAAGGTGCTTCCGCTGGGTGTTTCTCAGATCAGCGGTGCTTCCAGAACGAGTGTGGGCGGTTATGCCGAGCCGGAGCAGGAAGAGGAAGTTACGTCGGCACAGTTTGATGTCAGTGACCAGAGGACACTTGATGAAGTGGTGAACTGGCTGATGAAAATGGGCTATATCCCCAGCTTTTGCACCGCATGTTACAGGGAAGGCAGAACGGGAGACCGGTTTATGTCACTCTGTAAGAATAAACAGATTCTCAATTGCTGTCATCCGAATGCACTGATGACGTTGAAAGAGTATCTGGAAGACTATGCAAGTGATGAGACAAAAAAGATCGGTCTGGAACTGATTGAAAAAGAACTTGAGAATATACCGAATCCGAAAGTTAAAAGAATTGCTTCTGAGCACATTCATGATATCACGGAAGGTAAGCGGGATTTCCGTTTCTAAAAAAAGAAAGGAGTTTTCCATGGCTGTTACATTAAATGAAACACCTGCGGGCAATCGTCTGCATATCGGAATTTTTGGCAGAACAAACAGTGGAAAATCCACATTTATCAATGCGTTTACGAAACAGGAGGTTTCGATTGTGGCAGATGTGGCCGGGACGACGACAGATCCCGTCCAGAAAGCGATGGAAATATATCCTCTGGGTCCCTGCGTAATCATCGATACGGCAGGATTTGATGACGAGAGTGAGCTGGGGGAACGGCGCAGAGAGAAGACACGGAAGGCTGCAGAAAAAACAGAACTGGCTGTCATTCTGTTCGAAACAACGGAGATGGATGAGGAGCTGCGCTGGTATCGTTTTTTCCGTGAGCGGCAGACCCCTGTTCTGGCTGTTATTAATAAAGCAGATATCCGGAAGGATGCAGGAAAACTGACGGAACAGATCCGGAAAGAGACGGGAGAAGATGCCCTGCTTGTCAGTGCAAAGACGGGAGAGGGTATGGATCGCGTCAGAGAAGCACTTTCAAGAAAAATTCCGGAAGGATATGGCAATCGTATGATTACGGGAGAACTGGTCTCAGAAGGTGATCTGGTGCTGCTTGTAATGCCTCAGGACATTCAGGCCCCGAAGGGGCGTCTGATTCTTCCTCAGGTTCAGACACTGCGGGAACTCCTTGATAAAAAGTGCCTCGTTATGAGCGCAACGACAGATCAGCTTACGGCTGCTCTGGCTGCGCTGGTACGTCCTCCGAAGCTGATTATTACGGATTCTCAGATTTTCCGTTACGTCTATGAGAATAAGCCGAAGGAGAGTATGCTGACTTCTTTCTCTGTTCTGTTTGCCGCCTATAAAGGAGATCTGCCCTATTACGTGGAAGGTGCGAAAAGTATTGATGCCCTGCGTTCAGATTCTCGAGTGCTGATTGCGGAATGCTGTACACATGCTCCACTGAAAGAGGATATTGGAAGAGAAAAGTTGCCTGCCATGCTGAGAAAACGGTTTGGCGATACGCTCTCTGTGGATGTGACAAGTGGTACCGATTTTCCGCAGGATCTTTCTGGTTACGATCTGGTGATTCAGTGCGGTGCATGTATGTTTAACAGAAAATATGTGATGTTCCGGATTGACCGGGCAAAGGAGCAGGGAGTTCCCATGACAAATTACGGCGTGGCAATTGCACACCTGACAGGGATTCTCGACAAGATTACGATGGTTTGACCGGCTCTGTCCCGATAAGACAGAACCGGGAGAACATTTATGGCAGAAGGGATGTGAGCTGCTCTTTCAGTGCTTCTTCCCGCGATTTGAAATTCAGACGGTTCCGGTACTGTTCACAGCGTTCGCAGGGATGGTACCGGAAAAAAGAGAGCGCAAGTGGATTCTGATACAGAGAAGAGAGGAACAGAGTAAACTCTGCTCCGCCGGATTGTTCCAGAAAGCGGATACATTGCTCCAGCATGGAACAAAGCCGCCCGGCATCCTGTGTCAGAGCCAGACTGCGCCTGTTTTTTTCTTCCTGAAAATACACCACGATATCCTCGGAAACTGTGTGATCGTCCATAACCTGACCGGATCGGAAATCGTAGTACATTTTCTGAAAGTCATACAGAGCTTCCTGCACATTTCTGATTTCCTGTTCGGAAGACAGCCCATGCTTTTGCCGGATAGCCAGTATTTCATGTTCCTTCTCAAGAAACGTAGCAATAACCTCAGCAGGAGAAGTACAGTTCTTCTGGCCCAGATAACGGCGAAAGCGATCCTGCACTTCAATTGTGCCGCGCAGTCTCTGCTGTCCTTCCTCATATTGATGAAAACGAATTCCGAGATAAGAAAGCATCAGATGGACAAGATAGAGCTTTTCGTCAAAAGCAGATTCCGTCAGAATTCTGGAACAGGAACAGAATGCGTCCTGGTTTCCTTCTATCATGGCTGCAATGGGGACTGCTTTTTTCCTTGAAAGATACAACTGATAATAGCCGGAAAAATCCTTTGCCAGACTTTCACAGTGGAGATACTGTTCAACGAGAGCAGGAGTCACCGGAAGATCAAGGCGTTCATACTGTAGCAGAAGACAGGAAAGGTCTTCCCAGCCTCTGGCAGTGACAAATTCTTTCACAGTATACGTCTGATTCAGAATGTAGAACTGTTCCCGGTGTGTGTCGAGATAAGAAAGAATGGCACCGTGGATGCAGTTCTCCAGAGCATACGGTCTCCAGGCATCGTAATCAGCCTCCACTGTAATGTATTTCAAGCGATCAAGAGTGGCGATATCAAATTCCCGGACTGATTTGTTGTATTCCTGTGGATTTCCTGCCGCAGCCAGAATCCAGCCTTCCGGCAGCCGGTGGCTTCCGAAGGTTTTGTTCTGAAGAAACTGAAGCATGGACGGAGCCAGTGTTTCGGAAACGCAGTTGATTTCGTCAAGAAAGAGAAGTCCTTCCCTACATCCCGTTTCTTCGATGCACTGATAGACCGTGGAAAGTATTTCACTCATAGTATATTCTGTTACTGCGTAATCGCGGCCGTCAAACTGGTGGTGCTCAATGAACGGAAGCCCGACAGCACTCTGACGCGTATGATGGGTCATGGTGTAGGAGACAAAACCGATACCGCATTCGGCTGCGGCCTGCTCCATAACGGCCGTCTTGCCAATACCGGGAGGGCCGATCAGCAGCACAGGACGCTGTCGAACCGGCGGTATTGCGCAGGCGCCCGATTCGTTTCTGGCGGTATATGCCTTGATGGTGTGTATCATTTCCTGTTTTGCATCTTTAATATTCATTCTATTCTCCTGGTCAAAGTATAATAAAGACAGTTATGTCAGAAATTATCCGGAAGATTCAGATTCAGACGGATACCCCATCCGGGTATTTTGTGTTTTTCTGTATTTTTGTTCAGAAATACGAAAGCTGTATCAAAGGGCGGCGGAGCCCCGGGAAAAATCCCGTCTCCGTCAGTGAAATACAGTAAGCCGCGCAGGCGGCGGATTTCTTTTTTTGCGATTTTATCTTGTAAAAGGTCAAAGACAGGACGGAAGTCCGTATTTCCCTGACCGAAAACTTTGAATTCTCTGATGGATGATTCCCATTCTTCCACGCTGGTATAGATTCTGTAATCCTGAATGATGGAATCACACTGAATCAGATGAAGACGCATTCGTGAAAAGAAGTTTTCTCTCTGTCGCAGAATTGTCCACGTTTCTTCCAGAAAACGGCGCACAATGGGGCCGGAACACGATCCGGAAGTATCGATGGCGATGGCCAGTTCGTCCAGACGGTTGACTTCCCGGTATTCCAGCGGTTCCAGGAAAGGCATGTTGCCGTATCGTGTGAGACCGTAACAGTAGGGAATATAGTCAAAAGTATCAGGATCCAGTATGGTCTCTTCTCCTGGAACGGTAAAGCGGCGGAGAAACTGATGATAATCAATCGAATCTCTTTCTTCCATTGATACCGTTTCCGCTTTTGCTCCACCGGAAATGCCACGTCTGTGGGTGCCGGATGAAACAGATTTTTTCATCTCATTTTTCAGACCGGTCCAGTGTCTTTTCGCAGAATCACGCAGACTGTGAGAAGATACGGAAGCAGATCGGTTGGCTTCGTGATCGCCTGAACATCTTTCGAGCGTTCTGTGCTTGTCTTTTGCGCTTCTTCCTTCCCAGAACATATGTGAGTCGCAAAAACAGCGTGCTGCCAGTCCCTGAAGTGTCTGGCTGTTTTTCAGCAGAGGCAGGAACTCCCGGGCCTCTGTCCATCCATCCGGATGCAGAATATAATCCTGGTTTTCTTTCTGAAACCAGGAAAACAGATCGTCCGTCAGCTTCTGGTCGATCAGTCCGGGCGTGAGCAGCAGGGCAAAGAATGTGGCAGAAAGATCACAGGCCAGATCCCAGAGATGTTCCGAAACACTCTGCTGCAAAGGATGAAGACAGAGACAGTGCAGATGGAGATGGAGATAACTCAGCCGCAGTTGGTCTGTATCATGAACGAAATCAAAGCATAAAAGATCCGGCTGGAAAAAGAGAGAACTTCCGTCCGTTCCAAGGGCTGTGGGCAGGTCGCATCTTTTGACAGGACGAAGGAGGCCAAAAGCTCCCCCAAAAGCAGAATAATGAACAACAGATTCCTCCTGAAGCAGCTGCAGAATCTTTACGGAGGCAACTTCAGAATCTGAAACGGTAGTTGTATTTCTGATAATGGAATCATGATCCGGGCAGTTCATACGTTCTCCTTTTTCCTTTGTTGTTCATTATAAGCGGATTGCGAATGTTTTCATCGATTTTGGAAGTGCGCAGCACAAAAAATCGACGTCAGGCTCATTTGTCGTGCATCTCGCATTATTAATATAACACAGTTCCGGATAAAATAAAACAAATCCTATCCGGCACTTGACATATACCCCCATAGGGTATATTATTAGAGCGAATAAAAGGAGGAGATTTGGATGGCCGGAGAGTACGGAACACCGGAACAGTCATGCTGTCATAAGACGAAGGAACGTTCAGACAAAGAGTATAAAGATCTGATCCACAGACTGAACCGAATTGAGGGGCAGATTCGCGGGATCAGGGGAATGGTGGAAAAGGATGCTTACTGTACGGACATTCTGGTGCAGGTGGCAGCGGCCAATGCAGCGCTTAACAGTTTTAACAAAGTTCTTCTGGCAAATCATATCCGCACGTGTGTGGCAAGGGATATAAGAGAAGGAAAAGAGGAAACGATTGATGAGCTGGTAGCAACGCTGCAGAAACTGATGAAATAAATGATATGGCAGGTGAATAAGATGGAACAATATACAGTAACAGGAATGAGTTGTGCGGCCTGCAGCAGCCGCGTGGAAAAAGCAGTGTCAAAAGTACCGGGCGTTCAGTCCTGCTCGGTCAGTCTGCTGACGAATTCCATGGGAGTGGAAGGGACTGCATCCCCGCAGGAAATTATTGCTGCAGTCCAGGCCGCAGGGTATGGGGCGATTCGAAAGGACGGAAGAGGAGCAGGAGAAAATAAAACGGGATCAACCGCGCAAGCCGATGATCTGTTGCGGGATCGGGAGACTCCGGTGCTGAAACGTAGGCTGTGGTCCTCTCTTGGATTTCTGCTTGTTCTCATGTATTTTTCCATGGGACATATGATGTGGAACTGGCCGCTTCCCGCATTTTTTAATGAAAATCATGTTGCAATGGGACTGGTTCAGCTGCTTTTGGCTGCTGCTGTCATGGTGATCAACCAGAAATTTTTTGTCAGCGGTTTTCGAGGATTGATTCACCGGGCGCCGAATATGGATACTCTTGTAGCTCTGGGCTCAGGCGCCTCTTTTGTGTACAGTACGTATGCGCTTTTTGCCATGACAGATGCCCAGGTGAAGGGAGACATGGCCGGTGTCATGGCTTATATGCATGAATTCTATTTTGAGTCTGCAGCGATGATTCTGACTCTGATTACAGTTGGAAAGATGCTGGAAGCACGTTCAAAAGGAAAAACAACGGACGCTCTGAAAAGCTTGATGAAGCTGGCGCCGAAGACAGCGGTGGTTGTAAGGAACGGAGAGGAGACGACGGTTCCCATCGAACAGGTGAAAAGGGGTGATGTATTTACTGTGCGCCCCGGTGAAAACATTCCTGTGGACGGAATTGTTCTGGAAGGAACAAGCGCAGTGAATGAAGCGGCTCTGACCGGTGAGAGCATCCCCGTCGACAAAGCTGCCGGAGATGCGGTATCTGCCGCAACTGTGAATCAGTCCGGTTTTATCCGGTGTGAGGCAACGAGAGTCGGAGAGGATACAACGCTCTCTCAGATTATCCAGATGGTCAGTGATGCGGCTGCTACAAAAGCCCCTATTGCCAAGATAGCAGACCGGGTATCCGGTGTATTCGTACCGGCGGTCATAATAATTGCAGTCGCTACTATTATTATCTGGCTGGCAGCCGGTCAGACTGTCGGATTTGCTCTTGCGAGAGGAATTTCGGTTCTGGTGATCAGTTGTCCCTGTGCTCTCGGACTTGCTACTCCGGTGGCGATCATGGTGGGA
>JAXEBU010000084.1:0-15262 GCA_034093895.1 Candidatus Choladocola sp.
TTGACATTTCCTGTCTTTTCATTGATGCTGGCAATCATGATTGTGTCACTGTTTGTGCCGCTTTCCAGTTCACCTTCTCTGGAATCCACTCCGAAAAGTGCAATATTGCGGTATCCCGACTTTCCGATTCCGCTGTTCACAAGAATATCCTTCAGCTTCACACGGTCAATCCGGTTGAGCTGTGCCATGGCAAACAGCCCCAGCGCCAGCACAAGAAGGACAATGATTTCAATTGCAAAAATCAGCTTTCTGTGCTTCTTTTTCTTTCTGTTTTTCCCTTTTTTTCCTGAATTCTGCGGTTCGCCGTAATATCCCTGCGGATCGGGATATCCGCCCTGAGGTCCGCCGTAATACTGCTGATCGCCATACCCCTGAGGTCCGCCGTAATACTGCTGGTCGCCGTATCCGCCCTGGCCGTCATAACCGCCCTGGGGACCGCCATAGTACTGCTGGTCGCCGTATCCGCCCTGACCGCCGTAATACTGCTGATCGCCGTATCCGCCCTGACCGCCGTAATACTGCTGATCGCCATACCCCTGAGGTCCGCCGTAATACTGCTGCCGGTCATCATAGTAATTCTGGTTTCTTCTCTCTGTACCTGCGTTCTTCCGCTCTCCGGAATTCCGCTTTTTTCTGTTCTCCATAGAATCTCCCTTCTTTCTTCCTGTCCTGCCGGTTACCTGAAACGTCTGCTGCTGTCATCCGTACGGCCGCTCCCCCTTTCTGACACCCCTGTGTGTCTCTCCGGCCATGCACGTCTGTCAGTATGCATTCTTATTCACAAATCCTTTGAAAATTGTCATAATTAAAATTTTTATATCCAGACCTACGGTCCAGTTCTCAATATAATACAGATCGTATTCAATTCGCTTCATAATCGAGGTGTTTCCGCGGTATCCATGGACCTGCGCCCATCCCGTCATGCCGGGACGAACCTGGTGTTTTACCATATAACGCGGAATCTCTTCCCGGAACTTTTCCACGAACTGAGGGCGTTCCGGCCTTGGCCCCACCAGGCTCATATCGCCTTTCAGCACATTGAACAGCTGAGGCAGCTCATCGATACTTGTTTTCCGGATAATCTTTCCGACTTTCGTCACTCTCGGATCATCCTTCACTGTCCAGCCCTTCCGTTCTTCCCGCTTCGTCTGCACTTCCATGGAACGGAATTTATACATCCGGAACGGTTTGTTGTGCAGACCCACACGTTCCTGGGTGAAAATAAGCGGCCCCCTGGAGGTGGCTTTGATCAGAACTGATGTGATCACCATAATCGGTGAAAACAGGATAATACAGATCAGCGCACCGACCACATCCATCACACGTTTTACCATCATATTAAACGTATTGGAAAGCGGAACGTGACGAATATTGATGACAGGAAGCCCCAGAAGATCTTCCGTATACGGTTTTGTAGGAATAATTTTGCTGTAGTCGGGAATGAACTTCGTATGCACTCCCGATTTTTCGCACATGGCCACAATCCGTTCCAGCTTGTCATACTCATTCAGGCCAAGGGTGATCGCAATTTCATCCGGATTGTTTCCTGCCAGAATGTAGCTCAGATTGTCTATCAGACCGAGCACCTCCACCTTGTGATACAGCGTTCCCGGCGGGACATTGTCGTCAAGGATGCCCAGCACCCGGTAACCCCACTGGGGATTCTGATCGATTCTGTCGATGAATTCTTCCGCTGCGCGGCTGTAACCCACCAGAATGATATGCTTCTGGTTAAAGCCGACCTTCCGCGCTTTCATCATCACGATGCGGACGATGTTGCGCTCCGTAACAGTCAGTACCACGTTCAGAACAAGGAATACGGCAAGCAGCATTCGGGACAGATCACCGAGATGAATCAGGTACAGAACAGACATGAATGCCAGTCCGCCAATAATATTTGCCTTCAGTATATTGCCGCCCTCAAGCCGCCTTCCCTGAATCCGCTTTGGAGTGTACAGATTGCAGGCATAGTACAGCAGCAAAAAAAATGGCACAAGAAATACAAGTGCCATCATATATACTTCTGCCGGCAGAACACCAATAGAGTCCTCCTTGATGTTTGCCATCATCACATACCATGCAACCAGGTACGATACAACGATGGTTACTCCGTCCAGGACCACCTGTATTCGATTAAAATACTTTTCATTATCTTTAATCAATCTTTTTCACCCCTGCAAGCTTTCAGTTACGGAGATCTGTCACTCTTCGGATCATATTTTCCCAGAGTTCCAGCTGTATTCTGAAATAATTCTTCAGATTTCTGCTCCGAAACTTTACTTTCCTGCTCCTGTCACACATCCGGATGCCTTTCCACAGTCCGGTGACATACTCTGTTCCATAACCCTTTCGGGCGAAAAAAAGCCATTTGATCAGAAATCCTGCTGTCAGAAACGGAAGATTCAGAAGAATCTGCAGCAGCGGCATGTTTTTGTATATCAGATAAATACTGTTTCTGGAAGAATACCGGATTTTAAACTCGTTATACAACGATCCGCTGGTGGCGCTTCCCACATGGCGCACCACGGCATCCGGCACGTACACATTGCGGTAGCCGGCAATTCTGGCCCGGTAAGCCACATCCACATCTTCCAGATACGCAAAATGTGCTTCATCAAACAGACCGATCTCGTCGAACACGTCTCTCCGGTAGATCGCAGCCCCTGCACAGGCAGAAAAAATATTTCTTTTCCTGCTGTATCTCTCTGCCGGTTTGCCCCTTCCGAGGGCGTACGCCCACCCGAGGGCACAGTAGTAATCGCCTCCGTTGTCCATCCTGTCCGGAGCATCCATTCTCACCATTCTGGAAGCACAGGCAAAGCAGTCCGGCATCTCCTCCATTGCACAAACCAGCTCTTCCACAAAACTCCGTTCGCATACGGTGTCATTATTCAGGAGAACGACGTAAGGCGTCTTCGCCATGCGGATTCCTTCATTCACCGCACGGCAGAATCCCATATTTGTCTCAAAGCGGCGGACAGTCACCTCCGGGTAATGCTGCTTTACATACTCAGCGCTCCCGTCCTCCGACCCATTGTCAATCAGAATCACGGAAAAATCCTGCCTGCTCTGATTCTTCAGAGAATCCAGACAGTCCTTTAAATATTTCATCCCATTCAGATTCGGTATGACCACAGTTGCTGTCTGCATGTTCCGCCCTCTGTTTCTTGTTTTCATTCTTCCCTCATCGCCCGGAATTTTCATGATACTTCAGCGAATAATTCCATTTTGTCAGCGAAAGGTTTCTGTTATAGCAGGGATCTCCGTTTTTCAGCAGTGTAATCCAGTGACTTCGCATGTACTCTATCTCTTCCTGGAACCGGCGGACTTTTTCCTTCGTGTCCTCCGCCCCTCTCGTCTTTGACTCGTAATGGTACAGTTCCACGTACGGATCGTACACAGTCAGGTAACCTGCCCTGCCCACTCTCAGACAGAAATCCACATCATTAAATGCCACAGCAAGCTTTTCCTCAAAACCTCCTGCCGCATCGTACGCTTCGCGCTTCACCATCATACATGCTGCCGTCACGGCGCTTAAATCCTGCTGCAGCGATTCCCGGTGCATATACCCTGTATGAGACCGCTTCATCCCCACAAAGATATTGCCTGCCACGCCGCCCAGCCCCACGATAATGCCCGCGTGCTGAATGGTATCGTCAGGATAATACAGCCTGGCTCCCACAATACCGGTGTCCGGTCTCTGACAGTGCCCGAGAAGCTCCTCCAGCCAGTCTTCACTGATGACTTCCATATCGTTGTTCAGACATACCAGATACTGTCCTTTCGCATGCCTGATTCCGAAATTGTTGATGGCTGAATAATTGAAGTCTCTGTCCCAATATACAACATGAACTCCGTTTCGTCCATCTATTTCTTTATAGTAATCAAAGATTTCCTCTGTTTTGCTGTTATTTTCCACGATAATAATCTCAAAATTCCGGTATGAGGACCGCTCGAAAATCGACCGGAGGCACTTCTGCAGCGTCTCCTTCTCATCCTTATTCGGAATAATAATGGAAATCAGCGGATTGCCCTCCACACGGTATTTCACGCGGTAGAAGCCGAAATCTTTTTTTCTCATCACCTCTCCGGAGAGGCCGCAGCGAAGAAGATGCGCTTCTATGGCACGCTTTCCCGCGTCGTACGCATACTGCTTGCTGATGGGATTATCTGCTGTGGATCCGGCATGGGTCCGCCAGTGGTACAGAATTCTCGGAATGTGACAGATCCGCTCCGCCTTTTCCGTACAGCGCAGAATGAAATCGTAGTCCTGAGCTCCGTCATACCGGCTGTCAAAACCGCCTGCCGCCTCCCGCAGTTTTTTCGACACTACGAGGAAATGGCAGATATAATTGTTGGACCGCAGAAGATCAGGATTAAAATCAGGCTTTAAATTCGGCTGGAAATGCTCCGCCAGGTCGGCTGATACCTTGTCCTCATCCGTATAGATCAGATCAGGCAGCGTTTCCTTCCGTCCGGCAGCCTCCCGGATCAGTGATGCCACCGCATACAGTGCATCCGGCGCAAGAAGATCATCGTGATCCAGCAGACCGATATACTGCCCCGATGCCATCGCAAGGGCTTCATTTGTGTTTCCTGCAATTCCGTCATTCTGTGTCAGATTTTTTACCCGGATCCTGCCATCCGCGTCGCTGTATTCCGAGAGCAGCCGGCACAGCTCCTCATCCTCAGGGCTTCCGTTGGCAAGGCACAGTTCCCAGTATGGGTACGTCTGATTCTGCACCGATTCAATCATCTGCCGCAGATATACAGCAGGCGTCCGGTACAGGGGAACAGCAATACTGATCGTCACAGGATCACTCCAACGGACTGCCTCCTGCGCTTTCAGCGTTTCCCGGTCTGCCCGGTGCTGTTCATACCAGGGGCCATAAGGCACCTCCTCCGGTTCCATTCTGTCACTGAGCCGGATCAGAAATTCCTTTACCCCGAAATGGCGCAGATACCGGATTCCCTTCCGGATATTATATAAATTCAGTTTTTTCAGAAAATTGTTCCATTTATTTTCTGCCATAAACGTTTCCTGTTCCATTACCCGAAAAATCGGTTTTTTCAGCGAAAGAAATCAAGCACACACTGTGTCACATACGATACATCCTCCATGGAAAGCCCGTAGAACATGGGCATACGCATGAGGCGTTCACTCTCCTTCGTGGTGTAAACATCCTCCCCGTGTAAGGTACCGTACTTCTTTCCGGCCGGAGACGTGTGCAGCGGAATATAATGGAAAACACACTGCACTCCCTTTTCCCGCATATGGCTGATCAGTGCACTTCTCGTCTCAAGATCCTTCACCTTTATGTAATACATGTGCGCATTGTGAACGATATCCTCCGGTATGGTCGGGCGCTCAATCAGTCCCCTGTCTTCCAGCACCTTCAGATGTTCGTGATAATAACTGAATATCTGCATCCGCTTGTCATTGATTTTTTCCATGGCTTCCAGCTGTGCATACAGATACGCCGCATTCATATCGCTGGGAAGATAGGATGAGCCGTAATTCACCCACGTATATTTGTCGATCTGTCCCCGGAAAAACTTACTGCGGTTCGTTCCTTTTTCACGGAGAATTTCTGCTCTTTCCAGATAAGCGGAATCCTGGAACAGAAGTGCTCCGCCCTCTCCCATGGTATAGTTTTTCGTCTCATGGAAGCTGTAGCAG
Organism: Candidatus Choladocola sp.; assembly: GCA_034093895.1. GTDB lineage: Bacteria > Bacillota > Clostridia > Lachnospirales > Lachnospiraceae > Choladousia. Next base: position 5,681 of record JAXEBU010000084.1, read on the forward strand.
CCGAAATCCCCGATCGTTCCCAATGCTCTGCCCTTATAGTATGCATTCACACCCTGGGCCGCATCCTCCACCACTTTCAGATTGTATTTTTTCGCAATTGCCATGATCGTATCCATCTCGCACGCCACTCCGGCATAATGAACCGGAACAATCACCTTCGTCCGCTCTGTGATGGCTGCTTCGATTTTCGTCTCGTCGATATTCATGGTGTCCGGACGGATGTCCACAAATACAATTTTTGCTCCCTGCAGAACGAACGCATCGGCAGTGGATACAAAGGTGTACGCCGGCATAATCACTTCATCTCCCGGCTTTAAATCACACAGAAACGCTGCCATTTCCAGAGCATGGGTGCAGGAGGTGGTCAGCAGTATGTTTTCTGTGTGGAATCTTTCTTTCATAAGTTCCGAACATTTCTTTGTGAACGGGCCGTCTCCGCACAGCTTTCCGTTGCGGATTGCCTGCTCCATATATGTCATCTCAGTTCCCACAAAGGGAGCTCTGTTGAATTCAATCATCTCTCTTTTCATTTTCTCCTCCTGTTTTTCTCAGACTCAGCCCGGAACGGTCAGATGCAGCAGTTTCATCAGCCACCCCAGATTGCTCAGCCATGTAAAACGAATCTCACTCCACGATGACAGTGCTTCCACGAAGGTCGGAATATACACCGAGACAAAGGCTGCCAGAAATACGTGGAGCACCGCATAGAACAGCGGAATCATCATTACATACACAAACCATTTCCGGAAAGGAAGCGTTACAAGGCGCTCGGTTCCCACCGCCACAAAATACATCAGCGGTATGATCATCGGCATAATGTACCGTCCCTGGGGCTGAAAATCGCTTGTGTACGAATAATACAGCGACAAAAGTACTGGTATTATGATACAGCAACCAAAAGAAAACTGCAACATCCAGAAATTTGTTCCCCTGATTTTTCCGCCCGGAAGACTCACGGAAGGTCTTTTCAGCCCTGCCGGAAGGTTCACTTCCTTTCCAAAGCGGCCGGCAGCCCACCGGACTCCTTCCGCCGCCCAGTAAAGTACGAAAAGTCCGATATACGCCAGAATCCCAAGGAATCCGATCAAAAACAGCCGTTTGTGAATTTCATAAATATCAATTCCAAGGGCATACCGGTAATAACTGAAATAACCGATCGTACTGCGGTAGGTGGTGCGGATCCATTCCATGCCGTCGTTATCCGACCGGAGCATCTGAGACAGAGGAACGCCCTGTTCCTGCAGCGACTGCTTCACCGACGGCTTATACTCCTCCATCGCGTACAGCTCGCCGCACGCTTCGGATGCCTTCATTCCCAGGATATCACCGTCATAGAGAACGGCACTCCTGATAAACCACCAGCCGGACAGCAGAAATACGATTACCGTTATGTAAATACCGCGTTTCAGAATCAGAGCGGTACATTTTTTTGCTCCCTTTTTCCGATAAAAAACAATCAGAGAGGCGATAAACAGAATTACGGAAAACAGTGCATACCCGTACGCATTAAAGTAGGACTGGGCACAGACCGCGATACCGACGGCCAGTCCGGTACAGCTTCCCCTGTCCCATTTCCGTTCCAGTCCCTCCAGCCAGTAATAAATAATCATGGCAGTGGAGAAAACAGCGATTCCATCTGTATTGACGTATGTAAAAAGATACAGCAGCTGCGGCAGCATGGCCAGAAGTGCAATAAAATACGTCCGGAACAGCCGGTTGCGGAACAGCTTTTTTGCAATCTGAAGGACATACCAGTAAAATCCCATACCGATCAGTATGTTAATAAAGCGCGCTGCCATCAGAAGTGCCTTTTCGGAAGAGTTGAACAGCGACACCAGCTTCATCAGATATCCTCCGAAAATATAGGGCAGGATCGGCTGGAACGCGTAGGATATTCCCCATATTTTACTGCGTATCTCAGGATCCCAGCCTGCCGGCAGCGTCCCGTGTTTATAGATATACGTCGGAATCATATAGCGCATCTTCTCATCCGGACCTTCATCAAAGGGAAGAATCCAGGAGAGGAAAAACAGCAGACAGCCCATGAGAACCACAAACAGAATATCCCATTTGTGTCTCCTGAAAAATCCTGCAGCACAACCCTTTCCTGTGTGCTTCTGTCCTGCTGTACCCTCTGATTCAGACGTATCCGTCGTTCGTTTTCTGTCTTCCGGCCTGTCGTCTGCCCAGATCCGGTCTATTGTCCGATTCCACCCGGCCGCTCTTTTCCTGAGTTTCTCCATAAAATGCTCCCCTTATCCGTTGCCGTATCCATATATTTCTACAGTTTCAGTGAAAAATTCGCTTTATCGAGTGTCAGGTTCGGATTGTAATACGGATCACCGTCTCTCACCTGATCTCCCCATCGATCCAGAAAACGCGCCATCTCACTGTTAAATCGTTCGATCTTTTCCTGTGTATTTTCCAGTCCCCTCGACTTGGACTCATAATGGTACAGTTCAGCCTGCGGATTATACACAACAAGATATCCTGCAGCCCGTACCTTCATACAGAAATCTATATCATTGAAAGCCACTTTCAGATCCGTGGACATGCCGCCCACCTCACGGTAAACGGACGCCTTTACCATCATGCATGCCGCTGTAACGGCACTGTAATCCTGCGCACAGATAATTCTGGAAAAATATCCGTTATCGCCGCGCTTCTCTCCGATAAACGCATGGCCTGCAATGCCTCCGAATCCAAGCACCACGCCTCCATGCTGAATGGTATCGTCTTCATAATATAAAAGCGCTCCCACAATACCTACATCCGGTCTCTGGCAGTATCCCAGCAGCTGACGCAGGCAGTCACTTCTGATCATCTCCGTATCGTTGTTCAGCAGAAGGAAATATTCCCCCCGGGCATACTGCGCACCGAAATTATTGATATCAGAAAAGTTAAAGTCCCCTTTGTAATAAACCACCCGCAGATTTTCATACTCCTGCTCCAGCTTTTTGTACTCAGAAAAGGTATCTGGATCTGTACTGTTGTTTTCGATAATAATAAATTCAAAATTGCGGTAATCCGATTTTTCCCCGACTGACCGGATACACTTTCGCAGATCGGCAATATGATCCTTGTTGGGGATCAGAATGGAAATCAGAGGTTCCCCCTGAATCTCATATCTGCTGTGGTAAATACCGGCATATTCCCCGTCCACCGCCTCTGCCGGTATTCCCATCCGATCGTAATGGGCCTGGATTGCCCGCCTTCCCGCATCAAAAGCGTACCGTTTGCTCTCCGGATTTTCTGCCGTAGACTCACCGTGAGACCTCCAGTGATACAGGATTTTCGGAATATGCACAATCTGTTCCGGCCCGGTCTGTTCACAGCATCGCAGCACGTAGTCGTAATCCTGCGCTCCGTCAAAAGCTCCGTCCAGAAGGCCGACGCGCTCCTGCAGCGTCTTTTTTACAAGAACGAGATGACAGAAATAATTCATGCTGCAGAGCAGGTCCGGATTATAGTCCGGCTTGAAATGCGGCTCAAAAAACCGCTTTCCGCCTGCATCCGTCTTGTCTTCATCGGTATAGATCAGCTCTGTGTCCGGTTTTTCATTCAGAACGCGGACGCACTCATACAGCGCATCCGGCGCAAAAAGATCATCGTGATCTCCGAAAACGAGATATTCCCCCGTGGCTGCCCGGACGGCTTCATTCGTATTGTCTGCAATACGCAGCTGCCGGTGATTGCGGACTGCCCGTATCCTCTGATCTTTTTCTTCATACTCCGTCAGGATCTTTTCCAGAGGAGAATCCTCTCCGCTTCCGTCGGAAAGCACCAGTTCCCAGTTTGTATACGTCTGCGCCTCCACGGACGCAATCATTTCCCTCAGAAACTTCTCCGGCGTGCGGTACAGCGGAACAAGAATACTGATTTTCGGTTCATATGCAAAATGCGTTTCTCGCTGAGCTGCAAGCTCCTGCTTCGTCACGCCGTATTTTCTGCGGAACCGCTCATAACTGATGGAATCAATGCCGAGAACCACATCCGAAACACGTTTCGTAAACTGCCGGAAGCCCTTCCTCTTCAAATAGCGGTAGCTTTTGCGGCAGAGATTTACAAATCCCTCTTTGCCGGAAAGCATTTTGCTGCAGTTTATTACATAAAGTGCTTTTTTTCTGTTTCCTTTCAGTGCAAGGCGGAGATAATTCTCCCCGGGCTTATCAAAGGTAAGTTCAAAGCCCCGTGTCTCTGACAGATCCGCCTCCGGGAACTCGCCCAGAATATCCAGCCGGTTTCCGGATGTACAGACAGTATTGAGAATGCGTCCTTTTTCTCCCAGAAGGGCAATATCTGCTTCCCTGCATCCCATGTACCAGCCCCGCAGCTGATATCTTCCATCCGGCAGTTCACGCAGCGTTTCCACCCAGGACTCCATATGGCGTGAAATCTCCTTCAGCTTCCGTCCGGAAATCCGGCAGATACACGTCTGTCCGTTCTCCGTCACGTGATAAACATGCAGCGTTTCCCATCTGCTCTCCGGCAGCGTTATCATCAGAAAATATTCTGTCATAACATTGGTCCTGTACCGGAGATACTTTTTCGTCACTTCCACGCCGCGCTGTACCAGCGTCTCAAGCGGAAGACGAATTCCGCCCATCCCGGCTTCGAACTGTTCCTCTCCTTCGCTGTCATTCTCAAACCAGCCCTGAATCACCAGTGTATTCTCTTTTTTTGTATGAAACCGGATTCTCTCCCGGTTGAATCGTTCACTCATAACTATCCTCATTTTTTCTGCGGATCGAATCACATCCGCAGGGAACAGTCTGTTTTTGTCAGAGAAAGATTGGGATTGTAATACGGATCTCCCGCTTCCATCACATCTTTCCATTTTTCGTTAAAGATATCGGCTTCTCTCCGGAGCCTCTGTCTCTTTTCCTCTGTGTCTTCCAATCCGCGGGTTTTCGATTCGTAATGCGTCAGCTCCGCATACGGGGTAAATACCACCCGGTATCCGGCCTTTCGGAGTTTCAGACAGTAATCGATATCGTTATACGCCACTGCCAGCCGTTCTTCCATTCCGCCGACACGCTCCCATGCTGATTTCTTTGTCATCATACACGCCGCTGTGACAGCACTCAGATCCTGTACAGAAACAAGCCGGGCTGCATAGCCGCTTTTGTCACCGGGAAATCCCACATACAGATGGCTTGCAACGCCGCAGAGACCGAGAATCACTCCCGCATGCTGAATCGTCCCGTCGGGATAATAAAGCTTTGCTCCCACAGCACCCACATCCTCTTTCTGGCAGATCCCGAGCATTTCCTCAATCCAGCCTGGTGAGATTACCTCTGTATCATTGTTCAGCAGCAGCAGATACTCTCCCGCTGCGTAAGCTGCCGCATAATTGTGGATTGCCGCATAATTGAAATCTCCCTGCCAGCGGATGACACGAATCGCTTTTTTCCCGCCTTCTGTCTCCTGTTCTTCCAGAGACCGGTAAAACGCTTCCGTCTCCGGTTCCGTACTGTTGTTTTCTATAATCAGTATCTCATAATCGGGATACGTCGTCTTTGCCGTAATGGAAGCAAGACACCGTCTCAGATCTTCCACATGGTCTTTGCTGGGTATCAGAATCGTCACCGTGGGATTCCCCTGAATCCGGAATTTCGTCCTGTATCGTCCCAGCATTTCTGTATTTTCCACTTCGCAATCCATACCGGCTCTCCGGTAATGGGCTTCCACAGCCCGTCGGCCGGCCTCAAATGCGTACATTTTGCTCTTCGGGTTGCCGGCTGTTGATTCCGGATGGGTACGCCAGTGATACAGCACCTTCGGAATATGACAGATCTGCTTTGCCTCCTCACAGCAGCGCAGGACAAAGTCGTAATCCTGTGCCCCGTCATAGGCAGAATCCAGCATTCCCACCTTATCCAGCACATCACGGCGCACCGCAAAAAGATGACAGATATAATTGTTGCAGCACAGCAGCTCCATGCTGAAATCCGGCTTGAAATGCGGTCCGAAGTAAGCATTCCCTTTCCGGTTGATCTTGTCCTCATCCGTATATATCACATCGATATCCGGATTTTCATTAATGGCCGCTGTCATCTCGTACATGGCATCTGTGGTCAGCACATCATCGTGATCAGAAAATACAATAAAATCACCGGTGGCCATTCGCAGCGCCGCATTCGTGTTCTCAGAAATCCCGCGGTTTTTTTTCAGCTTGCAGTAACGGATCCTGCTCTCTTTTCCGTAATGCTTTTTTATATACTGATGAACTGTTTCGTCTGTACTTCCGTCAGCCAGACACAGTTCCACATTGCGGTACGTCTGGTTCAGGACAGAGTCCATGATTTCCTTCAGGAATTCCCGCGGTGTGTTGTACAGCGGGATGACTACGGAAAATTTCGGTTCCCGGACAAATTTTCTGCTGCTCTGCTGTTTTCTCGTCTTCCGGTCCGGTTCCTGTCTGCGAATCCAGAGATCATAGTCAGGCTCCTGCTCCTGTTTTTTTCCATGGGCTCTGACAAACCGCTCCAGTGATGAGCCTGTGTTAATCCTGATCTTTTTACGGATCCGTCCGTTTCCGTTTTCAAACGTCAGCCATACGTACGGCGTATTCAGCACTGCCCGGTCAATCAGAATATGAATTCCCGACCGGCTCTCCGGCGCTTCTCCCAGTGCTGCATTTACATCTTCCCGCACAAGGCGCTCCATATACACCCGCAGTTCTTCTCCGTCCGCATCCTTTACGGATATCTTCAGTTCCCGGCTTTTATCCCGGTTCACCACCCAGCCGCGTATCATCACATTGCCGTAGGAACTGTCAATGCGGTCTATATTGTATAAAACAAATGGTTCTTTTTTCCAGAATTTTTTCATTGCTGTGTTCCTTTCAGCTTCCGGTACAGCCTCCATGCTTTCGTCTGTTCCATCCACCGGATTTTTCCGTGCTGATTCAGAATCATTTCCCTGCAAAGCCCCTCCAGAGGCTCTGCGTAAAACTCCGCACGGAGAACGCCGCTCCGGTTCACGTCACAGAAGATCTGAGGATCCTTTGTATCAAAAATGAAATCTCCGTTGTCCGCCCGGGTCCCGTTTGATGTGAAATCAGTCTGTTTTCCGTTCAGGAGCAGTTCTTCCATTCTCACAAGACATTCTGCTCCGTACGGATCTATCCGCACCGTTTTCGTCCCCTCGGGTACGGGAATTTCCAGAGAAACCTTCCCCTGCGGCACGCGGATTTTTTTCCAGTTCCAGGTGCTGAACCCGCGGCCGTCATCATAATACACTTCAACCGTCCGGCAGTTCTGCGCTCTGCTCTCCTTTTCCACCTGCGGCAGTACGTCGATCACACCGTCTGAAATATCATCGTACAGCTTCCACACAGGTATATACGTGCCCAGAATATAACTCTGAAACCTCTGTTCCATCAGCGCAAACTGTTCCTGCTCCTGTCTGCTGATACCAAATTGACGGTACAGATCCATCCCGGTAAGCTCATCCCGTTTTGCATTCCCGAGTATATAATAATACAGGCAGCGGTATACCACATATTTTACCGGAATCGGAAAGTCAAAGGTCCATTCATAATCAATCAGCTCATACCCCTCTTTGCAGCAGACCGCATTGGCGAAAATCATATCAATGTCAGACACTCTGCGGCTCTTCTGGGGCCGTTCAAAGGAAACAGAACCGAAAATCTGCTGAAATTCCGGCGTGACGGAGAATTCCTCCATCGCGTCCTCTGCAGTCAGCACCTCAAAATACTGCTGCATCTTTTCTGTCACACCCTGTATGTCATGACGGTCCAGCAGACGGTCCAGTGCTTCCTCCAGCGTCTCCCCTTCCAGCCAGGGAAGGGTTACGCCGCCGCTGCACATTTCACATTCATTCACCCGGAAAATCGTTCCGGCAAACTCCTTTTTCAGCCAGAGAAAGCGCTCGTACATCATTTCAATGTGCTTCCATGCTTCCGGATCCGCTGCCGTTTTCCGTATTTTCCGCTTTCCGCCCTCTTCCAGAATCTCCGTTCTGATCCTGAGGCTGCGCCGCCGCTCATTTGAATACTTTGCAAAGATTACCATACTGTCACCATCACTCTATTTGTACACCACCACAAGAAACGAATTGGAAAACTGAGGAAACAGACCGCTTTCAATCAGGGAATCCCACACTCTTTCCTCCTGAAATACCTGCATCCGCTCCCGGTCCAGATTCTGTCTGTTCCTGTTCAGCTCTCCTTTTTTCGGCAGGTATTCATCCGAATAGATCCGCTCCGGAAGCTTGTAATCCGGATACGGATAGTAAAACGCAAACTGTGTAAATCCGGCCTGCAAAAGCAGTGACTCCAGCTCCGGCTTCGAAAAAGTCCTGACGTAATCCGTCGTCGGATAGCCTTCCAGCCCTTCAAAGTATACGCCCGTATGATCTTCGGTTGCCCCGGCCCAGTATTTCAGCCCAAGGCGGTTTTCAATAGCAATCATAAGGCGCCCGCCCTCTGACAGATGGGTACGGATCCTTTCCAGGTAATCCACAAAAGGATTCTCCGACTGAATGGAAAACTGTGCATATTCAAATACTCCAATCAGCGTGATCAGATCAAATTTTTCCGTCAGATTCTGCTCAATATCCTGAAAGTTTCCCACAAGAAGACGAAGGTTGTCCGCCTCCTTATGGCGGTACGCATTGATCATGCTCCGCTTTCTTGAAAGGTCAATACACGTAACCTGCTCTGCCTTCCGGATCAGTGCGCCCGTAATTGCGCCCGGTCCGGCTCCGATCTCAAGCACGTGTTCTCTGCCGCTCATGGGCAGCCAGTCGATGATGTTTTCCCGGATATGAGAAAAATGGTACAGAATCGGCCAGCTTTTTTTCTCTGCAATCACATCGCAGTACTCTTCTTCCCGGTACTGCTCTGCGATGGCCAGCATCTCGTCTTCTATTGTACCATCACTGTATTTATCTTCGCCAGGATAGTACCGGTAATCCAGCACCACCCTTCCAATTTTCTCCCTGTCCATCTCCTTCACCTGCTTCCCTTTTCCGAATCAGAGTTCCGCTTCCCCCGGTTCCACCGTGATTTCTGAATTCATATCGTAAAATCCCACTGTATTTTTCGTGGAAACGACAACCAGGCTGCATGCATCATACAGTCTGTGATATACGGTAAAATCTCCGTCCCGGTACCCGGTCAGTCCGAAGGAAATCAGGTACTCACCGCCCTGCAGATCTGCTTTCTGCGTATATGATACAACATCGGTCTGTCCCGACTTCCGCGGCTGTACCGTGATCCGTTCAAACATCGTATTCGTCCCGGTGATTTCCGTTCCGCGCATATCCTTGATCGTAAAGGCAAAAATGGGATCATCTATGTCCTCATGATAGCATACCTTCACCTTCATCGTAAACCTGGATCCCTTCTCGATTGTATTCGTGGGAAGCCCCTTCTCGTCCAGCAGCATAAAGCCCAGCATTTCTGCCCGTTTGTCTCCGTATTCCAGCGCATTGGGATTCATCTCGAAAGGAGTAATCCATCCCTGCTTTTTCACCGGTACTCTGTCTCCCGGATGATTCTTCTGTTCCTCTTCTCCCGGAGCCTGATTGACCAGCAGCTGCTTGTACAGATCC
>JAXEBU010000085.1:0-4939 GCA_034093895.1 Candidatus Choladocola sp.
CTGTCTCAGCTGCCTCTGTAGCTGCTTCCGTTACAACTTCTGTTGCTTTCTCGGTTGCTTTCTCTGTCTCCTTTTTCGTTGTGCTGGAGCCGCATCCGGCAAGTGATACCGTTAAAGCTGCCGCAAGTACAAACATGGTTGCCTTTTTCATTTTGCATTTCTCCTCTCAAAAGCTTTTTTTATACTTGATAAAGTATCGTCCACTAATTCCTCAAAACGGAGTTTCCTGTACTGACGCATATACGTCGTAATCAGAGAAAAATCCGGATGAATCAGTTTTTCTGGAATGATACGCATTCCCTGTTGAATAGCCAGTACCGGCATTATCATTGCTGCATTGCAGTCCACATCATAACCGCACATGGTTATGATCATCAGCGTTTTCTCATAATCTCCATTGCCATACCACAATGCAATCACTTCACAGCATGCATTCGGATATGCATGGATCCAGTTATACGTTACGTACTTTTCCTGGCACAGTGCCAGTGCTTCATGCCAGTCCGAACAGTTCTGGCAGCATTCATACGCATAACGTATGACAGAATAATACTCACTGTCTGACGGAATCAGATCAATCGCCGTCTGAATCAGTTTCCGGATATCAGATTCCGTAAATGCAAGAGATGTCATAACCGCGTTGAACACCTCGCCAAGAATTCCATTATTTGCATGAGATACTTCTCCGTCTTTCCATGCAAGAGCTGCTGCCTGATAGGGATCCCCCGGAGATACCATTCCACAGATACCTGCCCGCATCTGAGCACCGATCCACTCATTGAAAGGATTTCCAAATGTACCGCTCTCCGGCGGCATCACACCCATGCGGATATTGCGGAGTGCCATATCCTCAGCTGACCAGCCTGCCGGAATGAGGCCAATCCACTCCATGGCAATCTGTTCCGGTGTCACCTCATAACCGTATTCCGAAAATGCCTTTAAAAATGCGAGTTCATACGTAATATCATCATTATATGTATCCGGTTTTCTCAGATACTCACGCACCTCGCCGTATGCTCTGTAAAGGTTTTCTGAAGTATAACCTTCCACCATCGTACCAAAAGCCGCGCCGATAAGCTGAGACAGCCACGATGCAGCTATTCTGTCCCGAAAGGACGGATCCTCCGGGTCGATCTGTGACGGTTCCGGAAATGAAACACAGGAAGCATATTCCTCAAAACTTTGATAATAATGATAATCCCAGTATGGGGAATCTTCATCCTTCTCCATATGGAGAAGTTCATGATTCAACTGCGCAGATATTTTATGAAGAGAAACCATATCGTTCTCTCCGGCTGCCTCCATACCCTGCAAAAGCAGCTGCTCTGCCAGCTCGGAAGCCCTGTATCCACGGTTTTCCATCGCCTGAACTGCGGCCACCATTATTTTCTCCGGAGCTCCTGAACCGGGAACATTACTTCCCCACACAAGGGATATCTGACGGTCGTAAAAATCAGAAACGGAGAAATTCTCCTCCCACGTTTCTTCTTCCTCCATTCTCAGTTTCGGCTGTGCATTCCGGAAAATATCTGATGCAATCTGCCACGCTTTCATAAAAACCTCCACATAAATCTCCCAAAACGCATCGTCATGAAAAGAGTATTAAATCTGTTAAAATACAATATAACACATTTATCACAAAAATCAAATATAAAACTGTAAAAAAGGCCGAATCTTTTCATTTGATTCAGCCCTTTTTATCAAATATCCATAAACCGGAAGCTTTGTTTATTTCTGATTAATGTAATTTACCAGACCTTCTGCTCTGATGATCTTCTGCATGAACTCAGGAAATGCCTGCCCTTTAAACTGCGTTCCCTTTGTTCTGTTATAAATCATACCACTGTCAAAATCAACTTCCACCTGGTCACCGTTTTCAATTCCTCTCGCTGCTTCCGGGCACTCAATAATCGGAAGACCGATATTGATCGCATTGCGGTAAAAGATTCTTGCAAAAGTCTCTGCAATTACACAGCTTACTCCGGCAGCTTTAATTGCAATCGGTGCATGTTCCCGGGATGAACCGCAGCCAAAGTTTTTATCAGCCACAATGATGTCACCCTTCTTCACGCGGTGAATAAAATCTTTGTCAATGTCCTCCATACAATGAGCAGCCAGCTCCTCAGGATCTGAAGAATTCAGATAACGTGCGGGAATAATCACGTCCGTATCTACATTATCACCATATTTGAATACTGTTCCAAATGCTTTCATCTTTCTGCTTCCTCCTATAATCCCAGTTCAGCCGGTGTTGATATTTTTCCTGTCACAGCACTTGCGGCAGCTACTGCCGGACTTGCAAGATACACTTCTGAACCGACATGTCCCATGCGGCCGACAAAATTACGGTTCGTAGTGGAGATACAGCGTTCTTTGTCTGCAAGAATTCCCATATAACCGCCAAGGCACGGTCCACAGGTCGGTGTGCTCACAACGGCACCCGCCTCAATGAAAATTTTCAGCAGACCTTCTTCCATTGCCTGAAGGTAAACAGCCTGAGTAGCCGGAATCACAATACACCGTACTCCTTTCTTCACCTTGCGTCCTTTCAGAATTTCCGCTGCAACACGCAGATCGTTAATTCTGCCGTTCGTACAGGAACCGATCACTGCCTGGTCAATCCGGATGTCTTCACCGATCTCCTCCACTGTTTTCGTATTCTCCGGAAGGTGCGGGAACGCTACAGTCGGTTTCAGTTCACTGAGATCAATGGTATACTCTTCATCATACACTGCGTCTTCATCAGCCTCAAAAACTTTATACTCACGTTTTGAGTGTTCCTTCATATATGCAACTGCTTTATCATCCACCGGGAAAATGCCGTTCTTTCCGCCTGCTTCAATTGCCATATTGGCAATAGTAAAACGATCATCCATGGAAAGATTTGCGATTCCGTCACCGGTAAATTCCATAGACCGGTAAAGTGCTCCGTCCACGCCGATCATTCCGATAATATGGAGTATCACATCTTTTCCGCTTACCCATCTGGAAGGCTTTCCTGTCAGATGAAACCTGATTGCCGACGGCACTTTAAACCATGCTTTTCCTGTTGCCATTCCTGCCGCCATATCCGTGCTTCCCACTCCGGTTGAAAAAGCGCCCAGTGCTCCGTATGTACACGTATGAGAATCTGCACCGATCACCACATCACCTGCCACAGTCAGACCTTTTTCAGGAAGCAGTGCATGTTCAATTCCCATCTGTCCTACATCAAAATAATTCGTGATCTCATGTTTGCATGCAAATTCACGGACACATTTACAATGCTCGGCTGATTTGATATCTTTATTCGGGATAAAGTGATCCATAACCAGAGCAATTTTATCCTTATCAAATACTTTATCATTTTTAAACTTATCCATCTCATGGATTGCCACTGGAGACGTTATGTCATTGCCAAGCACCAGATCAAGATCTGCCTCAATCAGCTGTCCTGCCTCTACCGAATCCAGTCCTGCGGCTGATGCAAGAATCTTCTGAGTCATTGTCATTCCCATTTTTTCATTCCTCCCGTTTATTTTCTGATTGCTATTGTAGCACATTCACTGTTATAATACTAATACATATTAAATATATTTATCATAACTGTACGTTATGGCGGAGGAAATATGGACGAAAATCTGTCACTTTATTGCATATTTTATACAGTTGCCAGGAAAAAAAATATTTCTCAGGCAGCAAAGGAACTGTTTATCAGCCAGCCTGCAATCAGCAAATCCATCTCCAGACTGGAGCGAAGCATGAATACAACGCTGTTCAAAAGAAGCTCCCGCGGAGTCACTCTGACACCGGAAGGAAAGATTCTGTATGAATACGTGGAACAGGCATTTCTTACTATAAAAACAGGCGAAGATACGCTTGCACGAAGGCAGTCTCTCGGTATTTCGCAGCTGCGCATCGGTGTAAGCAGCACACTGTGCAAATACGTTCTCCTTCCCTACCTGCAGAGATTTATCAAGGCTTATCCTCACGTCCGTATATCCATCGCGTGTCAGTCCACCCGACAGACCCTTGCCCTTCTGGAAGAGAATAAAATAGATATCGGTCTGATTGGTGAAACAGATTATTCAAAAAGTACTGTATTCTGTCCGCTTATGAAAATTCAGGATATTTTTGTCACTACAGAGGATTATCTTTCTCATCTGAGACAACGGGCAGAAGACGGCAATCTGTATCAGTCCGCCACCTTTATGCTGCTTGACGGAGAAAACATCACACGCCAGTACGTCAATCAGTCTTTTGAAAAACAGGGCATTCAGCTGTCACACGTGCTGGAAGTATCCACAATGGATCTTCTCATAGAATTTGCAAAAATCGGTCTTGGAATTGCATGTGTCATACAGGAATTTGTTGAAAATGATCTGAAGAACGGAACACTCATCCATGTTCCGCTGTCAAAGGAACCGGAACCGAGACAAATCGGATTTGCTTTCCGCAAAGATGAGCAGAAAAACGCTGTGATCCAGAATTTTCTGCAGATATGATGGAAAGAACAAAAGCAGTCAAGCCCCTCACTCATGAGGGGCTTGACTGCTTTTGCGCGCCGAGCGTGGTCAGCGCTGATGACATTTTCTCTGCACGCGAGTGCGCATCTTCGCGGAGCGTTTTTCTGAAATACAATGTTTATCAGTTATTGATCAGCTTGTCCTCACCGTTCCAGCTGTACAGCTTACGAACTTCCTCACCAACGATCTCTGACGGATGTTCAGCAGCCAGTTTACGCATAGCCTTGAAGTGAACCTGTGCTCCTGCCGGAGACATATCCAGAAGGAATTCCTTAGCAAAGGTACCATCCTGAATGTCCTTCAGAATCTTCTTCATAGTCTTCTTTGTTTCTTCTGTAATGATCTTGGGTCCGGTCACATAATCGCCATATTCAGCTGTATTGGAGATAGAATATCTCATACCTGCAAAACCGGACTGATAGATCAGATCTACG